>DOWQ01000513.1:0-6404 GCA_003519485.1 Streptomyces sp.
GGCCGGTGGGGATCGGCCCGCTGACAGCGGCCGGCCCCACCCGGCCCGGCCCCGGTCAGCCCGTCAGGCCGGCCGGCCGAGGGCGGGCCCCGGTCAGCCCAGCACCGCCAGCGCGTCGATCTCGACGAGCAGTCCGGCGGGGAGCCCGACGTACACGGTCGTACGGGCCGCGGGGGCCTGTTCGAGCGCGGCGAAGTAGTCGTTGTAGATCTCGTTGAACTCGGCGAAGTGCGCGGTGTCGGTGAGGTAGACGCGGATCATCATGGCGTCCTCCCAGCTCGCCCCGCCCTCCTCGAGGATCGCCCGCACATTCGCCAGGGTCTGGAGGGTCTGCTCGCGCAGCGTCGGGCCGGCCGGGGTGGGGGCCTCGCCGGGCGTGGCGGGCAGGAAGCCCACCTGGCCGGCCACCTGCAGGAGGCCGCCCTTCTTGACTCCGTGCGAGAAGCGGGCCGGCGGCGTGGTGTGCGTGGCCGGGGTGATGGCGGTCTTCTGAAGCCTGTCGCTCATGATGCGTTCCTCATTCGGGGGTTCTGCCGGAGTACTCCCGGCTGATGGCGTCCGCGGTACGGCGCACCAACGGGAGCAGCGTGAGGAGTTCCTCGGCGGTGACGACGACGTTCGGAGCGGAGACCGAGCAGGCCGCGACGGCCCGCCCGTCCGCGCCCCGGATCGGCGCGCCGATGCAGTTGATGGACTCCTCGTGGCCACCGAGGTCGGTGGCCCAGCCCTGTTGGCGCACGGCTGCCAGCTCCTTGAGGAAGGCGGCGGCGTCGGGCGTCGAACGGGACGTGTAGCGGGGGTAGTCGAGCCGCTCGGCGACGGCGCGCCGCTCCGGCTCGGGGAGATCGGCGAGGAGGAGCTTGGCGACGGCGGCGACGGTTATCGCGACCGGCTTGCCGATCCGGGAGTACATCCGGACCGGATAGCGGCTCTCCACCTTGTCGATGTAGAGGACCTCGTTCTCCTCGTGCACCGCGAGGTGCACGGTGTGCCCGCACTTCGCGTTGAGTTCGGCGAGGTGCGGGTGGGCGATCTCGCGGACGTCGAGGTTCTCGACGGCCTGCTGGGCGAGGGCGTGGCGGCGCAGGCCCGTTTCGACCCGCAGGCCAAGGGCCTCGGGGAGTGGCTGCGCTCCCGCCGACTGGACATACCGGAGGCCCTGCTGTGACCGTCCTCGCGTCCGCGCTCGACCCCGCGGGTCCCGACTGCGCCGCCAACCGCGCGTCGATGCTCGCCAAGCTCGCCGGCCTCGACGCCGAGCACGCCAAGGCCATCGCGGGCGGTGGCGAGAAGTACGTCACCCGGCACCGCGACCGCGGCAAGCTCCTCGCCCGCGAGCGCATCGAACTTCTGCTCGACCTGGACACCCCTTTCCTGGAGCTCTCGCCGCTCGCGGCCTGGGGCAGCGACTACGCGGTGGGCGCGTCCCTCGTCACCGGCATCGGGGTCGTCGAGGGCGTCGAGTGCCTGATCACCGCCAACGACCCGACCGTGCGCGGCGGGGCGAGCAACCCCTGGACCCTGAAGAAGGCGCTGCGCGCCAACGACATCGCCCACGCGAACCGTCTCCCGGCCATCAGCCTCGTCGAGTCCGGCGGCGCCGATCTCCCCAGCCAGAAGGAGATCTTCATCCCGGGCGGCGCCCTGTTCCGGGACATCACCCGGCTGTCCGCCGCCGGCATCCCGACGATCGCCGTCGTCTTCGGCAATTCCACGGCCGGCGGCGCGTACATCCCCGGCATGTCCGACCACGTGATCATGGTCAAGGAGCGGGCGAAGGTCTTCCTCGGCGGCCCGCCGCTGGTCAAGATGGCCACCGGCGAGGAGAGCGACGACGAATCGCTCGGCGGCGCGGAGATGCACGCCCGCACCTCGGGCCTCGCCGACCACTTCGCCGTCGACGAACGGGACGCGATCCGGCAGGCGCGCCGCGTCGTCGCCCGGCTCAACCACCGCAAGGCGCACCCCGACCCGGGGCCGGCCGAGCCCCCGAAGTACGACGAGGAGGACCTCCTCGGCATCGTCCCCGGCGACCTCAAGGTCCCCTTCGACCCGCGCGAGGTCATCGCCCGGATCGTCGACGCCTCGGACTTCGATGAGTTCAAGCCGCTCTACGGCGCGGGCCTGGCCACCGGCTGGGCGTCCCTCCACGGCTATCCGGTCGGCATCCTCGCCAACGCGCGGGGCGTGCTGTTCAGCGAGGAGTCGCAGAAGGCCGCGCAGTTCATCCAGCTCGCCAACCAGCGCGACATCCCGCTGATCTTCCTGCACAACACCACCGGCTACATGGTCGGCAAGGAGTACGAGCAGGGCGGCATCATCAAGCACGGCGCCCAGATGATCAACGCCGTGTCCAACTCCACCGTCCCGCACCTCTCGGTGCTCCTCGGCGCCTCCTACGGGGCGGGCCACTACGGCATGTGCGGCCGGGCGTACGACCCGCGNNCTCGCCGGCGTCCTGTCGATCGTCGCCCGCGCGTCCGCCGCCGCCAAGGGCCGGCCGTACGACGACGAGTCCGACGCGGCGCTGCGCACCATGGTCGAGCAGCAGATCGAATCCGAGTCGCTGCCCTTCTTCCTCTCCGGACGCCTCTACGACGACGGCGTCATCGACCCGCGCGACACCCGCACCGTGCTCGGTCTGTGCCTGTCCGCGATCCATACCGCACCGGTCGAGGGCGCCCGCGGCTTCGGCGTCTTCCGGTTGTGAGGACCTCCATGCTGAACACCCTGCTGGTCGCCAACCGCGGCGAGATCGCCTTCCGCGTCTTCCGCACCTGCCGTGAGCTGGGCATCGCCACGGTGGCCGTGCACTCCGACCCCGACGCACGGGCGCTGCACGTCCGGGAGGCGGACACCGCCGTACGCCTCCCGGGCGCCGCGCCCGCCGACACGTATCTGCGCGGCGACCTGATCGTGCGGGCGGCGCTGGCCGCGGGCGCGGACGCGGTCCACCCCGGCTACGGCTTCCTGTCCGAGAACGCGGACTTCGCCCGCGCCGTGCTGGCCGCGGGCCTCACCTGGATCGGCCCGCCGCCGGAGGCCATCGCCGCGATGGCGTCCAAGACCCGGGCCAAGGAGCTGATGCGGAAGGCGGGCGTCCCGCTCCTCGAACCGCTGGACCCGGCCCGCGCGGGCACCACCGACCTCCCGCTGCTCATCAAGGCGGCCTCGGGTGGCGGAGGCCGCGGCATGCGGCTGGTCCGCGACCTGGCCGAGCTGCCCGCCGAGCTGGCGGCCGCGTCGGCAGAGGCGCTGTCGGCCTTCGGGGACGGCGAGGTCTTCGCGGAGCCGTACGTCGAACGAGGCCGGCACGTGGAGGTCCAGATCCTCGCCGACACCCATGGCACGGTCTGGGCGCTCGGCACCCGCGACTGCTCCCTGCAGCGCCGCCACCAGAAGGTCATCGAGGAGGCCCCCGCCCCGGGTCTGACCCAGGCCCTGCGCGAGCGGCTGCACACCTCGGCCGCGGAGGCGGCCCGCGCGATCGGCTACACGGGCGCGGGCACGGTGGAGTTCCTCATCTCCGCGGACCACGAGCCGTACTTCCTGGAGATGAACACCCGCCTCCAGGTGGAGCACCCGGTCACCGAGGCGGTGCACGGCCTGGACCTGGTGGCGGGTCAGCTGCGGGTGGCCGAGGGCATGGCGCTCCCCCCGGAGCCCCCGCCCGCCACCGGCCATGCCGTGGAGGCCCGCCTCTACGCCGAGGACCCGGCCCGTGACTGGCAGCCCCAGTCGGGGCCGCTGCACCGCCTCGAGATCCCGGACGTCCGGCTCGACACCGGGGTCACGGCGGGGGACGAGATCGGCGTCCGCTACGACCCGATGCTGGCCAAGGTGATCGCCCACGCGCCCACCCGGTCCGAGGCCGTCCGCCGCCTCGCGCACGCCCTGGCCCGCGCCCGTATCCACGGCCCGGTCACCAACCGGGACCTCCTCGTCCGCTCGCTCCGGCACCCGGACTTCACGGCGGGCCGCCTCGACACCGGCTTCTACGAGCGCAACCTGGCCGAGCTCACCACCCCGGCCCCGGGTACGGCACTGGCCGCCCTGGCGGTGACCCTGGCCGACGCGGTCGCGCACGGGGACACCCTGGCGGCCCGGCTGGGCGGCTGGCGCAACGTCCCCTCGGCGTACCGGACGAAGACGTACCGCTGCGAGCCGGCCGGCGAGGATTACGAGGTCCGCTACCGCCTCACCCGCGACGGCCTGGACGCGCCCGACCACCCCGGCGTACGGCTCCTGGAGGCCGCCCCGGCTCGGATCACCCTGGAGACCGGCGGCGTGCGCCGCACCTTCGACATCGCCACGTACGGCGACCGCTGCCACGCCGACTCCCCACTGGGCAGCCACTCCTTCACTGCCCTGCCCCGCTTCCCCGACCCCACCACCCGCACGGAACCGGGCTCACTCCTGGCCCCGATGCCGGGCACGGTGATCCGGGTTGCGGACGTGGCGGTGGGCGACGAAGTCACCGCCGGCCGGCCGCTGCTGTGGCTGGAGGCGATGAAGATGGAACACCGCGTCACGTCCCCGGGCGCCGGCATCCTCACGGCGCTGCACGCGACGGTGGGCCAACAGGTCGAGGTGGGCGCCGTCCTGGCGGTCGTATCGGACCCGGCATGAGATTCCGGGAGCAGCCCGAAAGCCGACCGCACCCCGAGATGGGTCCGCACCCCGGAACGAGCAGCAGTGGACCTGCGAACGGGAGGGGACGGGTCCGCAGGGAGGGGGGTCCGGAACAATTCCGTGTATTTGTGGCCGCAGCGAGGCCGTATCAACACGGCACCGGGCTCCGAGGCCGTAAATATGCGGTGGAGGACCCCCCTCCCGGAGGGCCCGGCCCCGGCACCACCGCCCGCGCCCCGCGCCCGGAGCCGCGCACCGCGAAACCCGAACCGCGTACCCGGAACGCCCCGAGCCGAGGGGCTCAGCGCACCCCGAGCCGAGCTCCGTACCCCCGCCCCGCATAGAGCCCCACCGAACCCTCCGGAGGAAAAGCCCATGCCCGAGACCATGCTGGAACCCGATGAGCACCGCGCCCTCCGCGACGCCGTAGCCGCGCTCGGCCGGCGCTACGGCCGCGAGTACTTCACCGCCGTCACCAACGGGGGCGGGCACACCGAGGACCTCTGGAACGACGCCGCCAAGCTGGGCTACCTCGGCATCAATCTGCCCGAGGAGTACGGGGGCGGGGGCGCCGGCATCTCGGAGCTGGCCATCGTCCTCGAGGAGTTGGGAGCGGCGGGCTGCCCGCTGCTCATGCTCGTGGTCTCGCCGTCGATCTGCGGCACCGTCATCGCCCGGTTCGGCACCGAGGAGCAGAAGCGGACCTGGCTGCCGGGCCTGGCCGACGGCACCAGCAAGATGTCGTTCGGGATCACCGAGCCCGACGCCGGCTCCAACTCGCACCGGATCACGACGACCGCGCGCCGAGCCCCCGACGGCAGCGGCGACTGGCTGCTCACCGGCCGCAAGGTCTTCATCTCCGGCGTCGACATATCCGACGCGACGCTCATCGTCGGCCGTACGGAGGACGCCCGCAGCGGCAAGCTCAAGCCGTGCCTGTTCATCGTCCCCCGGGACACCCCGGGCTTCGAGTACCGCCGGATCGAGATGGAGCTGAACGCCGCGGAGAAGCAGTTCGAACTCAACTTCGACGACATCCGCCTCCCGTCGGCCGCCCTGGTCGGGGACGAGGACGCGGGCCTGCTGCAACTCTTCGCCGGGCTCAACCCTGAGCGGATCATGACGGCGGCGTTCGCGCTGGGGATGGGGCGTTACGCGCTCGGGAAGGCGGTCGACTACGCCCGTACGCGCCAGGTGTGGAAGGCCCCGATCGGCGCCCACCAGGCGATCGCGCACCCATTGGCGCAGGCGCACATCGAGCTGGAGCTGGCCCGTCTGATGATGCAGAAGGCGGGGGCACTGTACGACGCGGGGGACGACATCGGCGCGGGCGAGGCGGCCAACATGGCGAAGTACGCGGCGGCGGAGGCCAACGTGAGGGCCGTCGACCAAGCGGTGCACACGCTGGGCGGCAACGGCCTCACCAAGGAGTACGGCCTCGCCCAGCTGATCACGGCGTCCCGGGTGGCGAGGGTCGCCCCGGTCAGCCGGGAGATGATCCTGAACTATGTGTCGCACCAGACGCTGGGCCTGCCCAAGTCGTACTGACAGCGGTAGGACCTCGCCGGGAGGCCGGCCCGCGGCGAGCGGGACTCGGGCCGAGCAGGACCCGGGACAGGGNNCCCTGTCCCGGGTCCTGCTCGGCGGGAACGAGTCGAGGGCCCGGGCCCGCCCCGGAAAAGACCATGGCGTACGTTGCCGAGCGCGACGCCTCGTACGACGGGAAGGGAGTCCCAGCCGCTCATGACAGAGACCCGGCCCCTGGTGCGCCG
>DOWQ01000513.1:6437-17459 GCA_003519485.1 Streptomyces sp.
GGGGCCGCGGCGGACCCGGACACGCGCGCCGTGCTGCTCACGCACACCGGCAACACGTTCTGCGCGGGAGCGGACCTGGCCGAGGCGACCGCGGGCCCGCCGGAATCGGCCCCGCTGGGGCTGGCCCGGCTGCTCCGTACGCTCGTCGAGCTGCCGAAGCCGGTCGTGGCCAGGGTCACCGGACACGTCCGGGCCGGCGGTCTCGGCCTGCTCGGCGCGTGCGACATCTCGGTCGCCGGACCGGAGGCGAGCTTCGCGTTCACCGAGGCCCGGCTCGGACTGGCGCCGGCCGTGATCTCGCTGCCGCTGCTGCCCCGCCTGGACCCGCGGGCGGCCGGCCGCTACTACCTGACGGGTGAGCGCTTCGACTCCGCGGAGGCGGCCCGGATCGGCCTGGTCACCCTGGCGGCGGCCGACCCGGAGGCGGCGCTGGAGCCCGTCCTCGACGGTCTGCGCCGAGCGTCGCCGCAGGGGCTGGCCGAGTCGAAGAAACTCGTCACGGCCGAGGTCCTGCGGGTGTTCGACCGGGACACGCAGGCGCTCGCCGAACGGTCGGCCCGGCTCTTCGGCTCCGACGAGGCACGCGAGGGCATGACCGCCTTCCTCGAACGCCGGGACCCGGCATGGGCCCGGTGACGACGCGCGGCCCCCAGCAGGACCGCAGCCGGGCGACCCGGCAGCGGCTGCTGGAGGCGGCGGTGGCCTGCCTGGCCGAGCGCGGCTGGAGCGGCAGCACCGTCACCGTGGTCGCCGAGCGCGCGGGCGTGTCCCGGGGCGCGGCCCAGCACCACTTCCCGACCCGGGAGGACCTCTTCACGGCGGCGGTCGAACACGTGGCCGAGCAGCGCTCGGACGCCCTGCGGGCGGTGCTCGCGGAACCGGTGCTCGCGGAGGCGCTGCCCGCGGAACCCGCACCCGCGCCCGTACCCGAGCGGACCGCGCCGGAGCGGTCCCGTACCCACGCGGTGGTCGAGGCGGTCGTGGCTCTCTACACAGGCCCCCTCTTCCGGGCCGCGCTCCACCTGTGGGTGGCGGCCTCGGACGAGGAGCACCTGCGTCCGCGCGTGACCGCTCTCGAGGCCCGGATCGGCCGCGAGAGCCACCGAATGACGGTGGAGCTGCTGGGCGCGGACGAGTCGGTTCCCGGCGTACGGGAGACGGTGCAGGGACTGTTGGACATGGCCCGCGGGCTGGGCCTGGCCAATCTCCTCACGGACGACACGGCCCGCCGCGAGCGGGTGGTGGCCCAGTGGTCCCGCATTCTGGACCAGGCCCTGGCGGACCAGCCGCTCGCTCGGCCGGACACGCCCGACACGGCCTGACGCGGCCCGCCTGACAGCACCGGCACGCACCGAACGGCGCGTGCCGGGCCGAGACGGGCTGTCTGTCCTGGCCGCGGGCCCACCGAGCAGGGCAGGCCCGAGCAGACGCGAGCCGGGCAGGCCCGAGCCGGTCCACCGAGCAGGGCAGGCCCGAGCGGGGCCCGGACCGGCTCGTCCCGGACCGCCTAGATGTCCGCGAACCCCGTGATCTCGCGCGGGCTGCGGCTGTTCGGGCCGACGTAGCGCGCGGACGGCCGTACGAGCCGCCCGGTGCGCTTCTGCTCCAGGATGTGCGCCGACCAGCCGGCCGTACGGGCGCAGGTGAACATCGAGGTGAACATGTGCGCCGGCACCTCGGCGAAGTCGAGCACAATGGCCGCCCAGAACTCGACGTTGGTGGCCAGCACCCGGTCCGGCCGCCGGTTGTGCAGCTCCTCCAGGGCGGCCCGCTCCAGCGCCTCCGCGACCTCGAAGCGCGGCGCGGCCAGCTCCTTCGCCGTACGCCGCAGGACGCGCGCGCGGGGGTCCTCGGCGCGGTAGACGCGGTGGCCGAAGCCCATGAGGCGCTCCTTGCGGTCGAGCGCGTCCTTGACGTACTTCGTCGCGTCGCCGGTGCGCTCGACGCCCTCGATCATGTGCTGGGCGCGCGAGGGGGCACCGCCGTGGAGCGGGCCGGACATCGCGCCGACCGCGCCGGAGAGGCAGGCCGCGACGTCGGCGCCGGTCGAGGCGATGACGCGGGCGGTGAAGGTCGAGGCGTTCATCCCGTGCTCGGCGGCGGAGATGAAGTACGCGTCGACGGCCTCGACGTGCTTGGGGTCGGGCTCGCCGCGCCAGCGGATCATGAAGCGCTCGACGATCGTCCTGCCCTCGTCGACCCGGGCCTGCGGCACCATCGCCGTGTTCTGGCCGTGGGCCGACTGGGCGATGAAGGACAGCGCCATGACCGAGGCGCGGGCCAGGTCGTCACGGACCTGGGTGTCGTCGATGTCCAGGAGCGGCTTGAAGCCCCACAGCGGCGCGAGCTGTGCGAGGGCGGACTGCACGTCGACCCGGATGTCACCGCTGTGGACGGGGAGCGGGAAGGGCTCCGCCGGCGGCAGGCCGGGGTCGAAGGAGTCGTCCACGAGCAGGCCCCAGACCCGCCCGAAGGAGACCTTGCCCACGAGGTCGTTGATGTCCACCCCGCGGTAGCGCAGGACACCCCCGGCCTTGTCCGGCTCGGCGATCTCCGACTCGAACGCGACGACGCCCTCGAGGCCGTGCTTGACATCGGTGTCGGACATGGATGCTGCCTCCCTTGGTCAACGGCTGTGCTCGTGCTCATTGAAGCACTCTCGTTGGAGAGGACCGGCCGGTAGCATGCCCGGAGCCGCTCCGGCGGCCACCTTCCCACGATCCACGAGGAGCCCGCCGTGGCACGTTCCCGCCTGGGGTACAGCCCCGCGCTCGACGGCGTCCGCGGGCTCTTCATGCTCGGTTTCATGGCCTACCACTTCGGGGTGGACCAGCTCGCGGGCATGTGGGTGTGCATCAACCTCTTCTTCGTCCTCTCTGCCTTCCTCATCGTGCGTCTGCTCGTGGAGGAGAAGGTCACCCGCGGCGACATCGACGCCCTGGCCTTCTACGGGCGGCGGGCCCGGCGCCTGCTGCCGGCGCTCTTCCTCGTCCTCGCCTTCGTCATCACCTACGCCGTCGTGTGGGCCGACGACACCGTGCGGCGCAGGATCGGCGGGGACGTGCTCGCGACCCTCGGCTACGTCATGAACTGGCGACTCGTCGCCGACGGCGACCAGTACTTCGGCACCGCGGGCGGGGCGTCCCCCCTTCGTCATGCCTGGACGCTGGCGATCGAGGAGCAGTTCTACGTCCTCGTCCCCTTCGTCGTCCTCGGGCTCATGGCCGTGGCGCGCTCGCGACGCCTCATCACGCTCGTCCTCCTCCTCGCCGCCGTGGCCTCGGCCGTGTGGACCGCGGTCGTCGGCTTCCACGACGCGGGCGACTACCCCCGCGTGTACTACGGCACCGACACCCGCGCCCAGGCCCTCTTCCTCGGAGCGGCCCTCGGCGTCTGGCTCGCGCCCGGCCGCGGCGGGGCCGTCCCGACCTTCTCCCGGCCCGTCGTCGCGGTCGCGGGGGTCGTCGGTGTGGTCTCGAGCGTCTTCTCCTTCGTCGTCGTCGACCCGTACTCCGGGTGGATGTTCAACCTCGGTGGCATGTTCTTCTTCGCCGTCGGCAGCGTGCTGCTCGTCATCGCCTGCGTCGACGAGCGGCCGAGCTGGGTCCAGACCGTCTTCGGCTGGCGCCCGCTGGCCTACGCCGGGCGCCTGTCCTACGGGCTCTACCTGTGGCACTGGCCGATCTGGCTGGCCGTCGGCGACGGGCGCCTGTCCGACAACGCGATCGTCGACTTCGTCCTGTGCTCCGTGCTCACCGTCGCAATCGCGCACCTGAGCTACCAGCACCTCGAGCGCCCGGTCATCAAGCACGGCGTGCGGGGGATCGCCCCGTCGCTGCGCCGCACGCCCGCCGTCGCCGTCGTCGTGCCGATCGCGCTGCTCGCCGGTGGCGGACTGGCCGTCGCCCAGAGCGCCCCGCAGGACGGCAACGACACCGAGGTCGCCGCGGTCGTCCCCGCCGGCCCGCCGCCGGACATCGTGCGCGGCCAGTCGACGTACGCGCCCGACGAGCCGGCGCGGATCGGCGTCTACGGCGACTCCGTCCCCTTCTTCCTCACCGAGCGCTTCCCGCGGGAGACCTTCCCCGGGGTCGAGCTGCACAACTACTCGCGCGAGGGCTGCGACCTGCTCTCCGAGCCGATGAGCTGGGCGCCGGGGTTCCAGATGGGCAACGAGGAGCTGTGCACGCAGATGAAGCAGGAGTGGCCCGACCGCTTCGAGAGCGCGCGGGACGACGTGCTCCTCGTCTTCGCCTCGCCGCTGCTCGCGGTCCCGCACGTCGTCGACGGCGAGCGCCTCTGGCTCGACGACCGGGAGTACCGCGACCTCATCACCGACCGCCTCGACACGGTGCGAAGGGAGGCCCTCGACGCCGGCGCGGAGCAGGTCCAGATCGTCAACGTCCCCTGCCGCAAGCCCAACCGCGAGTCGATCCCCGAGGAGTTCCGCGTCGTCTTCGACTCCAGCCCCGAGGTCGTCAAGGAGTACGAGGACCCCCGCCGGATCAACGCGCTCGTCAAGGGCTGGGCGGCCGGGCACGACGACGTCGAGCTCGTCGACCTGCACGGCGCGCTGTGCTCCGACGGCTACCCGGACCGGATCGAGGGCATCCAGGTCTTCAACGACTACCTGCACTTCTCGCCCGAGGCGACGCCGATGGTCTGGAGCTACCTGCTCGGCGAGGTCAGCGACAACTACGCGAAGGCGCGGCCGTGAGGTGGTCCCGTCTCACCGGTGAGCTCACGACCTCCGCCGGCACGCAGCGCCTCGCCGCCCTCGACGGGTACCGCGGGCTCTTCGTCACCCTCGTGCTGCTCTACCACTTCGGCGTCACGGCGCTCGTCGGCGGCTGGGTCGGCATCAACCACTTCTTCGCCTTCTCCGGGTACCTCATCACCCGGCTGCTCATCTCCGAGCGGGCGCAGACCGGTCGCATCGACGTCGTGCGGTTCTACAGGCGGCGGGCCGAGCGGCTCGTGCCCGCGCTCGTCGTCGTGTGCGGCGCGGTGCTCGTCGCCTCGCTCTTCGGTGGCTCGGCCCACCGGCACCGCGACGCCGGTGACGTGCTGGCCTCGCTCTTCTTCGTGCAGAACTGGCGACTCATCGGCCGGGACGACGCGTACTTCGAGCAGGTCGGCAACCCCTCGCCGCTGCAGCACGCGTGGACCCTCGGCGTGGAGGAGCAGTTCTACCTGCTCGTGCCGCTGCTCGTGCTCGCGCTCTTCGCCCTCTTCCGGACCAGCCGCACCGCGCGCCTGGTCGTCGTCGGCGCGCTCGCCGTCGCGTCGACGCTCTGGACCGCCCACCTGGCCGGTCAGGGCGTCGACTTCGCCCGGCTGTACTACGGCACCGACACCCGCGCGCAGGCGCTGCTCGTCGGTGCCGGGGTGGCGGTGCTCCTCGGGCGGGACCACCGCGGTCGACCGGGGCGGCGCCCTTCGCTCGCCGCGACCCAGGCCATCGGGGTCGTCGGCCTGCTCATCTCGCTCTCGGCCTTCTTCGTCGTCGGGCCGCGCAGCGAGTGGCTCTTCACGAGCGGCGGCATGCTGCTCTTCGCGATCGGCGCCGCGATGATGGGCGTCTCCGCGACCGACCCGCGGCCGATGGCGCTCAACCGGCTCGCGAGCTGGGGGCCCGCGGTCCTGCTCGGCCAGATGACCTACGGCCTGTACCTCTACCACTGGCCGATCCATCTCTGGCTCGGTCCGGTGCTCGACGGGCTGCCGCTCGCGCTGTCGGTGGCCGTGCAGCTCGCCGTGACCGTCGTCGTCGCCTTCGTCTCCTTCCGCTGGCTCGAGGTGCCGGTGCTGCGGCACGGCTTCGGCGTGCTGGTGCCGCGGCGGACCGGGCCGCCGCGGTGGACGGTGCCGGTCGCTGCGGTCGGGGCCGTGGCGCTGCTCGCGGGCTTCGTCTTCACCCGTCCGGTGAGCCGCGACGACCTCGACGTCCCGCCCCTCGTCGCATCCGACGGCGACTTCACCGCGGCCGACCCACCGGTCTCCTTCGCGCTGCTCGGCGACTCGGTCGGCGTCTCGCTCGCCGACGGCTGGCAGGCCGATGCCTACCCCGGCGTGACGATGACCAGCCAGTCGCGCATCGGCTGCGACCTCGTCGACGCCCCGATGCTCTCCGGCGGCCAGCCCGTGCCCGAGGACGCCTCGTGCGACCGGTGGCGCGAGGAGTGGCCCGGCAAGGTGCGCCAGGCGGGGGCGAGCGACCTGCTCGTCCTGCCCGGTGCTCAGCTCATCGGGGACCACGAGGTCGACGGGCAGACCATCGGCTCCCGCACCCCGGAGCACGCGGCGCTCGTCCGCCGCACCCTCACCGACATCGAGCGGCGGGCGCACGAGGCCGGCGTCACGCACGTGCAGGTCACGACGATGCCCTGCCGCGAGGTCGACCCCGACAGGCTCGACCCGTCGCTGCGGCAGTTCGCCGGCCCGGTCTCGGACCCCGTCAACATCGCGTGGGTCAACGAGACCGTCACGCAGTGGGCGAAGGGGGAGGGAGACGGCGCCGAGCCGACCTCCGGTGTCCGGCGCGACGTCCTCGACCTGTGGGAGCCCTTGTGCGCCGACGGCTTCACGCCCGAGATCAACGGGGTGCCGCTCTACAGCGACACCGTGCACTTCTCGCCGGCCGGCGCCGCGTCCGTGTGGACCTGGCTGACGCCGCGGGTCGTCGAGGCATCGCAGTCGTCGTCGTAGTGTGGCGCCCATGAGCGCCTCGCCCGACGGGATCATCCCCCGCACACCGCCGTCGCCGGACCACGTGGACTACTCCGGCGAGGGGCTGTCCGAAGGGGAGGTGCCCGGCGCTCCCTTCGCTCTCGTGACGTCGTGGGTCGAGCAGGCCCGGGCGCGCCAGGTCGACCGGGGGGACGTGCCCGAGCCGCTGTCCTTCGCCATCGCGACGGTCGACGAGCAGGGACGGCCGGACGTGCGCACGGTGCTCATGCGCTTCCTGGACCCGGTGGGGCCGGGGTTCGTCACGAGCCTGGCGTCGACGAAGAGCCGGCAGCTCGAGGCGACGCCCTTCGTCGCGGCGACGCTGACCTGGCCGGCGATGTTCCGCGCGGTCCGCTTCCGCGGGAGGGCCGAGCGGGTCGACGACGCGCACCTCGACGCGTACTTCGCCGGGCGGCCGCGCGGGTCGCAGCTCAGCGCGTGGGTCTCCCACCAGTCGCAGCCGGTCGAGGGCCGCGAGCCGCTCGAGCGGGCCTGGGCCGAGGTCGAGGCGCGGTACGAGGGGCAGGACGTGCCGCGACCGACGGACTGGGGTGGCTGGCGGATCGTCGTGGACGAGCTCGAGGCCTGGGCGGGGCGCAGCAACCGCCTGCACGACCGCTTCCGCTGGACGCGGGTCGGCGAAGGGGGACTCGACGTGGCGAGCGCGTGGCGGGTGGAGCGGCTGCAGCCCTGACCCCGCCCCGGAGACCGGGTGGGCGCCGAGCCGGCCGCCTCACCAGTGGTGCATCGAGGCCCGCACCACGCCGGCGATGTCCTCCTCGGTGACCTCGCGAGGCGCCGTCGCCAGGAGCCGCTGCTGCTGCATGGTCCCCGACACGATGCCGTCGACGTCCGCCTCGCCGTAACCGATCTCGGCCAGACCGGACGGCTGGCCGATGTCCCGCATCAGCCGTCGCAGGACCGCCGAGAGGCGCTCCGGCTCGGGCACGTCCGCGTCGAGCCCCCCCGGGTCCAGCCACCCGGCGGCTGCCAGGTGCCGCTGCGGGTCGGCCTCGAAGGTCAGCGCGAAGGCAGCAGGTGCGGTCGACGCGACCGCCATGCCGTGCGGGACCATCGCCTCGTCCACGTCGTACCCGTCCGGTCGGAAGTCCGAGCCCAGGTCGTGGACCCGACCCGCGACNNAGCGCCATGTCGGTGCGCGCCGCCTCGTCGCCCGAGACGGCCCCGCGGAAGGCGCCGGCCAGGAGGCGCATCGCCTTCTCCGCGTAGAGGTCCGCGATCGGGTTGGACCCGCAGTAGGGCACCCGTTGCCCGGCGCTCTTGTGCTCGTAGCTCGTGTACGGCCGCGCGGTCCACGACTCGAGGGCGTGGCAGAGGATGTCCATGCCGGCCGACGCGGTGACCCCGGGCGGCTGGGTCGCGGTGAGCTCCGGGTCGACGACCGCGAGGACGGGGCGCAGCCGCTCGTGGCTGATGCCCGTCTTGACCTTCGCTGCCAGCACGTCGAGCACGCAGACCGTCGTGGACTCGGCTCCGGTGCCCGTCGTCGTCGGGACCGCGACGACCGGCAGCACCGGCTGCTCGGGCGCACGACCGCCACCGACGGGCGCGTTGACGTAGTCCATGAGCTCGCCCGGGTTGGTGAGGAGCAGGGAGACCACCTTGGCCGTGTCGATGCTCGACCCGCCACCCACGGCGACGACGGCGTCGAAGGGGGCCGCCCCCTTCGCCCGCTCGACAGCGGCAGCCAGCGACGCATCGCTCGGCTCCACGGCGGCGGAGTCGTGGACCTCGACGCGCAACCCGGCCGAGCGCAGGGCCTCGGCGACCCGCTCCGGGTGACCGGTCGCGGCCAGACGCGGGTCGGTGACGACGAGGGCCGAGCGCGCACCGAGCGCACCCACGTCGTGACCGATCTCGGCGATCGCGCCGGGACCGAACTTCAACCTCGGCGCGGCATAGGTGAAGACCGTCTCCGGCGTGCTCGGGGTGGGCAGCATCATCAGGACTCCCGGTGGACCTTGTGCGCAGCGGCCTGCGCGCGTGGCTTGATGACCATGAGGTCGACGTTGACGTGCTTGGGGCGGGTCGCCATCCACGTGATCGCATCGGCGACGTCCTCCGCGACGAGCGGCTCGGCGACGCCCGCGTAGACCTGGTCCGCGCGCTCGGCGTCACCCTTGAACCGCGTCAGCGAGAAGCCCTCCGTGTGCACCATGCCCGGCGCGATCTCGGTGATCCGCACCGGTTGGTCGACGAGCTCCAGGCGCATCGTCTCCGTCATCGTCGCGAGCGCGTGCTTGGCGGCGGTGTACCCGGCGCCGCCCTCGTAGGAGGTGCGTCCAGCGGTCGAGCCGACGTTGACGATGATCCCCTCACCCGCGACGAGCGAAGGGAGCAGCGCCTGCGTCACGCGCAGGGTCCCGATGACGTTGGTCTCGTACATGGCCCGCCAGTCCTCGACGTCCCCGGTGGCGACCGGGTCGAGGCCGTACGCGCCGCCGGCGTTGTTGACGAGGACGTCGAGCCGGTCGCCGACCTCGGCAGCGAGTGCTCCGACCGAGGCGGCGTCCGTGACGTCACAGGTGACCGCGCGGCCGTCGATCTCGGCGGCGAGCTCGGTGATCCGCTCGGTGCGCCGGGCTGCGCAGACGACCTCGTGGCCGGCAGCGGCGAGGGCCCGGGCGGTGGCGGCGCCGATGCCGGAGCTGGCGCCGGTGACGACGGCGACGGGACGGTCAGGCGTGCTCATACCGGCACCCTAGAACGCACCGGCGGGTCGGACCCGTCGAGAGCCGGACTGCTAGTCGACGTCGAGGCCGCGCTGGGCCCCTCGGGAGCCGCGGCGGGCCGCGGCGCGCTGCCAGCTGAAGATGCCGTAGCCGATGCCGCCGAGTATCGCCCCGGCCACACACGTGAAGAACCAGACGTCGAGCGGACGCCCGCCCACCAGCCAGGCGGCGAGCAGGGCCAGCGCGCCGAGTGCCCAGAGCGCCGAGCCGAGACCGACGACCGTGGCCATGTCGGAGAGTCGGCGCGGCAGAGGTGGGGGATCGGCCACCGCGTGAGCCTAGCGACGGCCGTCCCGCCTACTGTGTGCCGGTGATCGAGCGCCTGTTCCGCGTGTCCGAACGTGGTTCCACCGTCGGCCGGGAGATGCGTGGCGGAGTCGTCACCTTCGTGACGATGAGCTACATCATCGTGCTCAACCCGCTGATCATCGGCACNNGCTCAACCCGCTCATCCTCGGCAGCTTCAGCGCGGTCGGCCCGGGCGCGAAGACCGACGTCAGTGGGGCTGTGCTCGCCGTGCCGCAGGTCGCGGCCGTCACCGCACTGGTGGCCGGGGTGATGACGGTGCTGTTCGGCCTGGTCGCGAACTACCCGTTCGCGATCGCCACCGGCCTGGGCATCAACACCCTCGTCGCGGTGACGATCGCGCCGCTCGTGACGTGGCCCGAGGCGATGGGCCTCGTCGTCGTCAACGGGATGGTGATCGTGCTGCTGGCGGCCTCCGGCTTCCGGACGGCGGTGTTCAACGCGGTGCCCCCGGAGCTCAAGGCGGCCATCGCCGTCGGGATCGGGCTGTTCATCGCGTTCATCGGGTTCGTCGACGCCGGGTTCGTGCGGCGGCTCGCGGATGCGGCGAACACCACGGTGCCGGTCGGGCTGGGCATCGGCGGGTCGATCGCGTCCTGGCCGACGGCGGTGTTCGTCGTCGGGCTGCTGATCACGTCGCTGCTGGTGGCGCGGGGGGTCCGGGCCGGGATCCTGATCGGCGTCGCGGTCACCACCGTGATCGCGATCATCGTCGAGGCCATCGTGGCTGTGGGGCCGTCGATGGGCACCGACCCGCAGGGCTGGTCGCTGTCGGTACCCACACTGCCCGACACCGTGGTGGGCCTGCCCGACCTCTCGCTCGTCGGCGCGGTGTCGTTCGGCGCCTTCGCCCGGCTCGACATCGTCACCGTCGTGCTGCTGGTGTTCACGCTGGTGCTGGCGAACTTCTTCGATGCGATGGGCACGATGACCGGGCTCGGCAAGCAGGCCGGGTTCGTCGGCAAGGACGGGCAGCTGCCGAACGTGGGACGCGCGCTGGTCGTCGAGGGCGTCGGTGCGGTGGCGGGCGGGGCGGCGTCGAGCTCGTCGAACACGGTCTTCGTCGAGTCGGCGTCGGGCATCGCGGAGGGTGCGCGCACCGGCCTGGCCAACGTCGTCACCGGGGTGCTGTTCCTGCTCGCGATGTTCTTCACGCCGCTGTACGCGATCGTGCCGATCGAGGCGGCCGCCCCGGCGCTGGTCGTGGTCGGGGCGCTGATCATGCGGCAGATCT
>DOWQ01000156.1 GCA_003519485.1 Streptomyces sp.
GGGCGGGGCCGCGACGGACGGCTGCCGAGGCGGAGGCGGAGCGTCGCCGCCCGGCGCGGCCTCCGGCGTGGTCACATAAGCCCCATGTGCCTGCACCGTGATCGTCCCCCTCCGTGCGGTCACCGCAGACTGCCCGAGCAGAGTGTCAAGAAACGGCAATGCGTTACAAGCTCGATACCCCCCGGCCCGCCCTGTTATCGCGCGCCACCCGCGGCCTTCACCGACGTGTGCAGACATCCGTCCTCCTCTCCTGCCGCTTCCCGTGCGATGATGTCGAGGCCAACTCCATACAGCCGCTCGAATCCGCGCGGGAGAGTCCCCGGTCCGGCCGCCGTGCCGCGCCCAGGGCGCCGAAGGAGCAAGCACTCCCTTGAATCTCTCAGGCCCCGATACCGCGCGGGCCAGGCAAATCTGAAAAGCGGGCCGCCCCATCGGCGGCTCCACCCAAGGTGCAAGCCACTGACCCGGGATTCGTACGGGTGTGGCGAACCTCTCAGGTTCCGATGACAGATGGGGAGACTGTGTGATCCGCAGAGTTTCGCCCTCTTCGTCCGGGAGCCCGTCCCATGACCGACGCACCACGCCGTACGCCTCTTGATGCCCTGCACCGCTCGCTCGGTGCCACGATGACCGATTTCGCCGGCTGGGACATGCCGCTGCGCTACGGCAGCGAGCGGGACGAGCACCTCGCCGTCCGCAGCCGCGCCGGCCTCTTCGACCTCTCCCACATGGGCGAGATCACCGTGTCCGGCCCGCAGGCGGCCGAGCTGCTCGACTTCGCCCTGGTGGGCCACCTCTCCGCGGTCGCCACCGGCCGCGCCCGCTACACCATGATCTGCGACGCCGAGGGCGGCATCCTGGACGATCTGATCGTCTACCGCCTCGGCGAGGAGACCTGTCTGGTCGTCGCCAACGCCTCCAACGCCCAGGTGGTACTGGACGCGCTCACCGACCGCGCCCGCGGCTTCGACGCGACCGTCGCCGACGACCGCGAGAACTACGCGCTGCTCGCCGTGCAGGGCCCCGAGTCCGCCGCCGTCCTGGCGTCCGTCTCGGACACCGCGCCGGACGGCCTGAAGTACTACTCCGGCGTGCCCGGCACCGTCGCCGGCGTCTCCGCGCTGATCGCCCGTACGGGCTACACCGGCGAGGACGGCTTCGAGCTGTTCGTCGCCCCCGGTGACGCCGAGACGGTGTGGCAGGCGCTCGCCGCCGCCGGCCGGGACGCGGGCCTGGTGCCCTGCGGCCTGTCCTGCCGGGACACCCTCCGCCTGGAGGCCGGGATGCCGCTCTACGGTCACGAGCTGACCACCGGCACCACGCCCTTCGACGCCGGACTCGGCCGGGTCGTGAAGTTCGAGAAGCCCGCGAGCGGCGGCAGCTTCGTCGGCCGGGAGGCCCTGGAGGCCGCCGAGAAGCGCGCCGAGGCGACCGCGCCGCGCAAGCTCGTCGGCCTGGTCGCCTCGGGCCGCCGGGTGCCGCGGGCCGGCTACCCGGTCGTCGCCGCCGAGAGCGGCGCCGTGATCGGCGAGGTCACCTCCGGTGCTCCGTCGCCCACCCTCGGCAAACCGATCGCCATGGCGTTCGTCGACCCGGCGTACGCCGAGGCGGGCACGACCGGCGTCGCCGTGGACATCCGCGGCAGCTTCGAGCCGTACGACGTGGTGGCGCTGCCGTTCTACAAGCGTCAGCGCTGAGGCGTTCGTCACCTCTCGTCCATCAGTCAAGACCTCCGCACGAGCACTCCCCCGTATCCAGGAGAATCACGCCATGAGCAACCCCCAGCAGCTGCGCTACAGCAAGGAGCACGAGTGGCTGACCGCCGCCGAGGAGGGCGTGTCCACCGTGGGCATCACCTCGCACGCGGCCGACGCGCTCGGTGACGTCGTCTACGTCCAGCTCCCCGAGGTCGGCGACACCGTGACCGCGGGCGAACCCTGCGGTGAGCTGGAGTCGACCAAGTCCGTCAGTGACCTGTACGCGCCCTTGACCGGCGAGATCACCGAGGCCAACCAGGACGTCGTGGACAATCCCGCGCTGGTGAACTCCGCCCCTTACGAGGGTGGCTGGCTGTTCAAGGTGAAGACCGAGGAAGGTGCCGCCGAGCCGGAGCTCCTCACCGCCGACGAGTACACGGCCTTCACCGGCAACTGACAGAACCCACTGCCACCGAACGGGAAGACCTGATGTCGCTTCTCAACGCGTCCCTGCACGAAATCGACCCGGACGTCGCCGCCGCCGTCGACGCCGAACTCCACCGCCAGCAGTCCACCCTCGAAATGATCGCCTCGGAGAACTTCGCCCCGGTGTCGGTGCTCGAGGCCCAGGGCTCGGTGCTGACCAACAAGTACGCCGAGGGCTACCCCGGCCGCCGCTACTACGGCGGCTGCGAGCACGTCGACACCATCGAGCGGCTCGCCATCGAGCGGATCAAGGACCTCTTCGGGGCCGAGGCCGCGAACGTCCAGCCGCACTCCGGTGCCCAGGCGAACGCCGCCGCGATGGTCGCAGTGCTCTCCCCCGGCGACACCATCCTGGGTCTGAACCTCGCCCACGGCGGGCACCTGACCCACGGCATGAAGATCAACTTCTCCGGCAAGCTCTACGACGTGGCCGCGTACCACGTGGACCCGGAGAGCGGCCAGGTCGACATGGACGAGGTCGAGCGGCTCGCCAAGGAGCGGCAGCCCAAGCTGATCATCGCCGGCTGGTCCGCCTACCCGCGCCAGCTGGACTTCGCGGCCTTCCGGCGGATCGCCGACGAGGTCGGCGCGTACCTGATGGTGGACATGGCGCACTTCGCGGGCCTGGTGGCCGCGGGTCTGCACCCGTCCCCGGTGCCGCACGCGCACATCGTCACCACCACCACGCACAAGACGCTCGGCGGCCCCCGCGGCGGCGTGATCCTCTCCACCGCCGAGCTGGCGAAGAAGATCAACTCCGCCGTATTCCCGGGCCAGCAGGGCGGTCCGCTGGAGCACGTGATCGCGGCCAAGGCCGTCTCCTTCAAGATCGCGGCGACCGACGAGTTCAAGGAGCGCCAGCAGCGCACCCTGGACGGCGCCAAGATCCTGGCCGAGCGGCTGGGACAGGACGACATCGCCCCCACCGGCGTCTCCGTCCTCTCCGGCGGCACGGACGTGCACCTGGTCCTCGTCGACCTGCGGAACTCCGAGCTGGACGGCCAGCAGGCCGAGGACCGTCTCCACGAGGTCGGCATCACGGTCAACCGCAACGCCGTCCCGAACGACCCGCGGCCCCCGATGGTCACCTCGGGCCTGCGGATCGGCACCCCGGCGCTGGCCACCCGCGGCTTCCAGGAGGAGGACTTCCGCGAGGTCGCCGACATCATCGCCGAGGCGCTCAAGCCGTCGTACGACGTGGCGTCGCTCAGTGCCCGGGTCTCGGCCCTGGCTGCGAAGCACCCGCTGTACCCCGGCCTGAAGTAACCGTTTCCGCCTCGTTCACCCCGGTGTGTGCTAGGCACCGCGCACACTGGGGTGGACCCCGGTGGGCCGGTGCCCCGCACGGCGGGCCCGGCGGGGCGACCGCCGTGCGGGGCACCGGCCGTCACGCCGGCCGTAACGACACCCGTCACCGCATACGCCACGACACCCGCCACGACACCTGTCCCGACACCTGTCCCGACACCTGTCGCGGCAGCACCACCCGCCGCAGCCGTACCGTCCGCGCCCGTACCGTCCGCAACTCCGGCACCGCCGGTGCTCCCCGCACCGCACGCATGGGACTGCGTCTCCCGCGCAGCCACCACGAGCAGACAAAGGAGTCCGACCGTGGCCCTCTCAGTATTCGACCTCTTTTCGATCGGCATCGGTCCGTCCAGCTCCCACACCGTGGGGCCGATGCGCGCCGCTCGTATGTTCGTCGGCCGCCTGAAGAAGGACGGCCTGCTCGCACAGACGGCCTCGGTCCGCGCGGAGCTGTTCGGCTCGCTCGGCGCCACCGGGCACGGCCACGGCACGCCCAAGGCCGTCATGCTCGGGCTGGAGGGGCACTCGCCGCGCAGCGTCGACGTGGAGACCGCCGACGCCGAGGTGGAGCGCATCCGCACCACCGGCCGGCTCCGGCTGCTGGCCACCGAGATAGGCCCGGCGCACGAGATCGCCTTCGACGTGCCGACCCAGCTGATCCTGCACCGCCGCCGCTCCCTGCCGTACCACGCGAACGGAATGACGCTCTTCGCCTACGACGCCGCGGGCCTGCCGCTGCTGGAGAAGACGTACTACTCGGTCGGCGGCGGCTTCGTGGTGGACGAGGACGCCGTCGGCGAGGACCGGATCAAGCTCGACGACACCGTGCTGACGCACCCCTTCCGGACCGGGGACGAACTCCTGCGGCTCTCACGGGACACCGGCCTGTCGATCTCCGCGCTGATGCTGGAGAACGAGAAGGAGTGGCGGACCGAGAAGGAGATCCGCGAAGGGCTGCTGGAGATCTGGGGGGTCATGCAGTCATGCGTCGCGCGCGGCATGTCCCGCGAGGGCCTGCTCCCCGGCGGCCTGAAGGTCCGCCGCCGCGCGGCCAACTCCGCCCGCCAGCTGCGCGCCGAGGGTGACGCCGCGGCCCGCGCCATGGAGTGGACCACGCTCTACGCGATGGCGGTCAACGAGGAGAACGCGGCGGGCGGGCGCGTCGTCACCGCCCCGACCAACGGCGCGGCCGGCATCATCCCCGCGGTGCTGCACTACTACATCAACTTCGTGCCCGGGGCGGACGAGGACGGCGTCGTCCGGTTCCTCCTCGCGGCGAGCGCGATCGGGATGCTCTTCAAGGAGAACGCCTCCATCTCCGGCGCCGAGGTCGGCTGCCAGGGCGAGGTCGGCTCGGCCTGCTCGATGGCGGCGGGCGGCCTCGCCGAGGTGCTGGGCGGCAGCACGGAGCAGGTCGAGAACGCCGCCGAGATCGGCATGGAGCACAACCTCGGCCTCACCTGCGACCCGGTCGGCGGCCTGGTCCAGATCCCGTGCATCGAGCGCAACGGCATGGCGGCGGTCAAGGCGGTGACCGCGGCCCGGATGGCGCTGCGCGGCGACGGCCGGCACCACGTCTCCCTGGACAAGGTCATCAAGACCATGAAGGAGACGGGTGCGGACATGAAGGTCAAGTACAAGGAGACGGCCCGCGGCGGCCTCGCGGTCAACGTCATCGAGTGCTGACGGCCCGCCCCTGACCACGGGTTCTCGGCTGCCGTCTCTGTCAGGGGCGTTCCCGTCCGGACGGGGAACGCCCCTGACGCAGCTCTCCGACAGCGCCGAGCACCCCCGGCTGGGACACGCCCGGCCCGAAGCCGACGCCACTCAGCGGAAGCACCCGACGGCACGCCCCGGAGGGCGAACTGCCGGCCGCCCTCGACGCGATCCGTGTATCAATTCCTACCCGTCCCACCGACCGAGGGGTGGCATTTGATACATGGATGCTCGGAGGAACCCGCCGACCACAACGGCTGCGGATGCGGCAAACACCTCGGCGGATGCGTGCCGCACTCGGTGATGGGCGAAGATGTCGTCACCGGGGCGGGTCGGGCCGTCAGACGGGGTCGACCACGTCCATCGCCTCCTTCAGGTCGGCAACCGTGACCTCGCGGTAGGCCATGATCGCGGAATCTTGCTGCCCTCCCGTACAGAGCGGCGACCTGATCCAGTCCGGGGTCGTACTCCGGGATGTCCAGATGGTCGAGGAGCAGGTCCTGCCGTCAAATTTTGCAGGCCCCCACCAGAACGCAAATTCGTACGACTCCGCCTCCAACGAGACGCCATCGGCAACGCCCTCAGCCCGACCGACGACGACCCCAACGACCCACCACCGCAGCCGTCGTCCGCTGACGTTGCCGTCACCGTTGCCGCCAAACGGCGCAGGAGCCTCGCCAATAAAGGATTTGGCGAGGCTCCTGCGGCGTTGTACTGCACGAAGTAACGGGATTTCCCGTTACATACGGATGCACCCACTCAAACGAACGGCTCTACTTGAAGAGATTCTCTAG
>DOWQ01000023.1 GCA_003519485.1 Streptomyces sp.
CAGCGGGCAGCGGGCATTGTCGCCGGAGCCGGACGACGGCGCGACCCCGTCCGCACCGGCCGCTTCGGGGGCGTCACCGGTGGGCAGGCTCCGGGGGCGGTGCGGCGCCCTCCCTGCCGACCACTCGCCCGGCACGGACGCCGGGCACTCCGCCGCCCGCGCCGTACGCGTTCCCCTGCAAGCCCCGGGCAAGCTGCCGGAAAGCCCAACTACCGTTGTATACAAGCAGGTTGCGGGTCGCCCCGGAGCATTCCTGCCCCTAGGATGATCCTGCCGCCGCCGCACGACGGGGCGCGCCTAACAGACTGTGAGGAATCGGATGGGCGAGACGAGTGAGCCACTGTCCACCGGGGTCGACATCAACGTCCCGAGTGTGGCCCGGATGTACGACTACTACCTGGGCGGCAAGGACCACTACGCCGTCGACCGCGAGGCGTCCGAGGAACTGCTGAAAGTCGTGCCCAGCACCCGGGAGCTGGCACTGAACAACCGGCGCTTCCTGGCCCGCGTGGTGCGCACGCTGGCGGAGGAACACGGCATCCGCCAGTTCCTGGACCATGGATCAGGCCTGCCCACCCAGGACAACGTCCACCAGGTCGCCCAGCGCGTGGACCCCGAGGCCCGCGTCGTCTACGTCGACAACGACCCGATCGTTCTCGCCCACGGCCGCGCCCTGCTGCAGGAGAACGAGAACACCGCCGTGATCCAGGCGGACATGCGCAACACCGAGGACATCTTCGCGCACCCGGAGGTCGACCGGCTGATCGACTTCAGCCGGCCGGTCGCGGCCCTCTTCGTCTCGGTGTTCCACTGCATCCCCGACAGCAGCGACCCGGCCGCGCTGGTCCGCCGGGTGAAGGAGCGGCTGGCTCCCGGCAGCTTCTTCGTGATCTGCCAGCTGGTGAGCGAGGACGCCGCGACCCGCGACTTCGTGACCGACTTCATGGACAAGAGCACCAACGGCCAGTGGGGCCGGGTGCGGCAGCAGAAGGACCTGGAACAGTACTTCGACGGTCTCGAGATTCTCGAGCCGGGCCTGGCGGAGGTCTCCACCTGGCGCCCGGACACCAAGGTGGCCCCGAAGCAGCTCACCAAGGAGTGGATCGAATACGGCGGCGTCGGCCGCCTGCCCTGATCCCCGGCGCTCCGCCGAAGCCCGCTCCTGAGGCCCGCCCCCTTTCCCGGGGGCGGGCCTTCTCGCGCGCCGCGGCACAGCGGGCGCGCGCGCCGGGGGCGCGGGGCGTGGCTGACGATCCCCGCTCGGGAGTGACTTCCGGACAGGACATCCCATGCCAGGGAACCGCGCAATCCGCATATGCGTGGGGTACTAAACTCCGCTATACGCCACTGCATCCCGCCATGAGGAAGCCGGAGTTGGCCGCTGTTCGCTCAAAGTCGAACACAACCGGTCGGAACATGGACCGATTCCCAGGCCCGAACCTGTCGCCCCCACCGGATTGCGCGTTAATGCGCAAGCCGGGTGGGGCAGGTAGGTGGCGCCGGTACTCGGCGCGCGTTTCCACGCCCCTGATCCACCGCATGCCACCTCTCACCTTTCCCCCTCACCGCGAACGTGTTCCTTCCGACCCGCAGGAGACCGAACGCGACAGGCACAGCTGACCGGACGGTGACGGCACGATTTCCGGCAGATGGCGTCGGTGCGGACCCGGCTCCCCGACCGAAGAGATCCTGCATGAGCGACAAACTCGCACTCGCCACCCAGCCGACCGCCACCCGCGAGACCGGATTCGACGAATCCCAAGTGCCCCTGTACTACTCGCGGAAAACCGCCGACATTCTCCATAAGTACGGCCCCGGCCCCCGCGTCCACTTTCACCTGGGGTTATTCGACTTCACGCCGAACACCACCGTCCCGCAGCACCTCATACGCCGCAGAATTCTCGACTCACAGGAAGCCGTACTCGAACACGCGGCAGCCTCCTGGGGCATGGCGGCCGATCCGCCGTCCGACCTCCTGGACATCGGCTGCGGCCTCGGCGGCGGATCGATCTACTGGGCGCAGGAACACGGCTGCGCCGTCACCGGGCTGACCGTGACGGCCGAGCACATTCCCGTCATGACCCGGCTCGTCCGCCAGGCATCGGCGACCGAACTGGTCACCCCCGTCCTCGGCGATGCGCACGAACTCCGGGAGGAGGCGGCGTACGACGCCGCCGTGGCGATCGAGAGCGTGGTCCACATGGATCGCCGGCGGATCTTCTCCGTCGTGGCCAGGGCCCTGCGGGAAGGCGGCTGGTTCGGCTTGCAGGACCACTTCCTGTGCCGCCCGGAGGTGGGCGGGTTTGTCAACGACTACTACCGGACCCGGCTGGGCACCGTGTCCGAGTACGTCTGGGCCGCTCGGGAGGCGGGTTTCGAACTCGAGCGCGACGAGGACATCACCGGGCCCGTCTCGGAGTTCTGGGTCCAGAGCATGGCCTGGACGACCGGGGAGCTGGACCGCGAGCTGCGCACCGGCACCCCCTCGCCGATCGACCGCGACCGCCTGCGGGAGTCGGCACTCGCCCACGGCAAGCTCTTCCGAATCTGGCGCGACCACGCGGTCGAGACCCGGCTGTTGCTCTTCCGCCTCCGGGCGAAGTGAGCCGGGGCCACCGATGACCACCATCCCCGCACCGCTCCTGGGCCGGTGGCTGCCGCCCTTCTACTGCCCGGTCGAGTCCGCCATCCACCCCGCGGTGCGGCGCATCGAGCGGCGCGCGGTCGATTGGCTGGACGCCGCCGGCATCTTCGCCGACGACATCGAACGGGCCTGGAACCTCGCCAGCCACGCGGCCGAGTTCGGCTGCCGGCTGGCCCCACGCGGCGACGAGGAGCGGCTACTGCTGTTCGCGCAGTGGAGCTACTGGCTGTTCGCCCTCGACGACGCCCGGCTCGACCCTGGCCCTGCGGCCGGCGGGGGCACGGACATCGTCGACTTCGGGCTCCGTATGGTCCGCTGCATCGAGGCCCCCGGATCGGGCCTGCTCGGGTCCGGCCCGGTGGCCGCGGCGCTCGACGACCTGGTGGCCCGGACCCGTGCCGTCACCAGCCCCGTGCAGTACCGGCGGCTGGCGGACGGCGTACGGGACCTGCTGCTCGGCGTCGCCTGGCAGCACGGCAACGCCGAACGCGGCGTGCTGCCGACGCCCGCGGAGTATCTGCCGGGACGGATCTCGGACGTCGGCGGCCGGTTCGACGCCGTCTTCATCGAGATCGCCAATGGCATCGAGATCCCCGGCGACCAGCTGTACTCCGGCCCGGTCCGGGCCCTGACCGAGGCCACCGCGCTCATCGCCGCCTGCGACAACGACCTGCTCTCGTACGCCAAGGAGGACGGCGGTGGCGCCCCGGGGCAGAACATCGTGGACGTCCTCGCCCACCACCACCGGTGCTCCCCGCNNGCCGTGCTCGCACTGCGGGACCGTTTCATGACGCTCTTCCTCACGCTGCGCGAACAGACCGCCCGGACGGCCGGCCCGGACCTCCGCCGCTATCTCGAGGACCTGGGCCACTGGATCGCCGGGAACATCCAGTGGTCGGACACCGCGCCCCGCTATGCCAGCCCGCGCAACCGGCACGCGCTGCCCGTCCCCGGCGCGACCCTGGGCGTGACCTGGCGGAGCACTCCCTCCGACGCCCGTACGGGNNCGCCCGTCATCCGCCCGAGAGCCACCGGGCCAGCCGCTGCCGCCAGGGCACCCGTACCGGCTGCCGCGGCCACCACTGCCGCCGCCACGGGGGCCGTACCCGCGACCGCAGCGGCCACTGCCGCTCCGGACCGGCGGACACCACCGGAGCCGCAGGCGCGGGCCGAGCC
>DOWQ01000613.1 GCA_003519485.1 Streptomyces sp.
TCCTGGCCCCGAACGCCCGCGCAGACGTACGAGGCCCGTGCATCCGCGCCGGCGCTTCCCGGCCCGTGCACCCGCGCCGTCCGCTCCGGGCACCCGCGCGGGCACGCGCCCCGTCCGCGCTGGCCCGTACTCCGAGGGCTCGTGTCATCGGCGCCCGTCTCCCGCGGACCGGTCAGGCAGCCGTGGCGCCCAGGTGCCGTTGCACGAACCCGATCTCCAGCCGCAGTTGCTTGATCCGCTCCTCCACGACGAGCGAGCCGTGCCCCGCGTCGTACCGGTAGACCTCGTGCGGCACCCCTCGCTCCTCCAGCCGGCGGACGTAGTTCTCCACCTGCTGTATCGGGCAGCGCGGGTCGTTCACGCCCGCCGAGATGTAGACCGGTACCCGCACCTGGTCGACATAGGTCAGCGGGGACGATGCCTCGAAGCGCTCCGGCACCTCCTCGGGCGTACCGCCCAGCAGAGTGCGGTCCATGGCCTTCAGCGCCTCCATCTCGTCGTGGTACGCCGTGACGTAGTCCGCGACGGGGACGGCCGCCAGGCCCAGTGCCCAGGCCTCGGGCTGCGTGCCCAGGCCCAGCAGCGTCAGATAGCCGCCCCACGAGCCGCCCGACAGCACCAGCCGCTCCGGGTCGGCCAGCCCCGACCGCACGGCCCACTCCCGCACCGCCGCGACATCCTCGAGCTCGATCAGCCCGACCCGGTGCTTCAGCGCGTCCGTCCACTCCCGGCCGTAGCCCGTCGAGCCGCGGTAGTTGACGCGTACGACCGCGAAGCCGTGGTCGACCCAGGCCGCCGTGCCCGAGGCGAAGGCGTCGCTGTCATGCCAGGTCGGTCCGCCGTGGATGTCGAACACGCAGGGGAACGGGCCCTCGCCCGCCGGCTTCTGCACCAGTGCGTGCACCCGGCCGCCCGGCCCTTCCACCCAGGCGTCCGTGACCGGCACGGAGCCGGGGGCCTTCATCCCCGGCGGGTCGAGCACGACCTTGCCCGTGGTGGAGCGGATCTCGGGCGGCTGCGCGGCCGACGACCACAGGAACTCCACCGAGCCGTCGGGGCGTGCCGTGGCCCCCGAGACCGTACCGGCCGGGGTCTCCAGCCGGGACAGCTCGCCCGATGACAGCTCGAAACGCCACAGCTCGCTGCGCGCGTGGTGGCTGTGTTCGATCAGCAGCGCCGAGGCGTCCGGCACCCACTCGGCGCCGATGTCGCCGGGCAACTCGATGGTGAGCGCCGTCTCCTCGCCCGTCAGCGGGTTCCAGATCATCGGCTCCCAGCGCCCGCGGCGCTGGTGCCCGACCAGCAGCCGCGGGTCGCCGGCGACGGGCGCGAAGCCCATCACCGTCAGCCCGAGCTCCTCGGTCCCGCCCTTGGTGTCGTCCAGTTCGGCGACGGTCTCGCCGGAGGGGGTCAGGATCCGCAGGGCCGAGTGCATGGCGTCGCCGTGCTCGGTGTGCTCGACGGCGATCAAGGAGGAGTCGTACGACAGGTCGCCGACGCCCGCCGACTCCGGGTGCCGGTAGATCTCCGCGGGCTTGCCGCCGGGCCGCAGCACATGGATCGACGCCCCGCCCTGCTGGTCGCTCGGCCGCCCCTCCCGGGCGTCCTGCCCTTCCGGGCCGCCCTCCGGGGCGGCGGGGCTCACCTCGTCCGTCGAGCGGCCGACGACCGCCGTGCCGTCCCTGCCCAGCGCCAGCCCGGCCGGGTACGACGGCTCCAGGCCCGGCGCGGCCGGCTCGTCCTCCCCGCCGCCGAACGGCTGCCGCATCCAGATCCCGAACTCGTCCCCGTCGGTGTCCGAGAACCACCAGATCCACTCGCCGTCCGGCGTCAGCACGCCGTCCGTCGTGCCGTTCGGCCGGTCCGTGGCCCGGCGCTGCGAGCCGGTCGCGCGGTCCCAGGCGTACAGCTCGAAGGTCCCCGTCGCGTTCGAAACGAACAGCGACCGGTCGGGGGCGTCTTCCGCCCATTCGGGGAGCCCGACCCGCGGTGCCCGGAAGCGCTTCTCCCAGTCGGGCAGGTCGAGGAGGTCGGGCTTGGATACGGTGATCTCTTCGTCGGCCATGGCCCCATTCTGCGCCCGGCGTAGGACAAGCCGCTGGTGCGGTCCCGTACCTGTGGATAACGTGCCGGGCATGCACCGCAGACCCACCATTTCCGACGACGGGTTCGGACCGGACGGATCCGACGGTCTCGACGCCTTCCGCTACGGGCAGGACACGATCCGCGAGATCGAGGTCGCCGAGGTCGGCGACGTCACCGGCAGATCCCTGCTCCATCTCCGGTGCCGCAGTGGCCTGGACACCCTCTCCTGGGCCCGCCGCGGCGCCGAGTACGTCGTCGGCCTCGACAGCTCCGAGCCCGCCGTCGACGCGGCCCGCGAGCTCGCCTCCGACCTCGGCCTCGGGCCCGACCGCGCCGCTTTCGTCACCGCCGACCTCTACGACGCGGCCGGGGCCGCGCCGGACTCCGCGTACGACATCGTCCACACGGGCGCGGGCACGCTCTCGCGCCTCCCCGACCTCCGGCGCTGGGCCGAGGCCGCGGCCTCCCTGGTGGCTCCCGGCGGCTTTCTCCACCTGGCCGAGTTCCACCCGCTCACGGGGCTCCTCGACGACGAGACGGGGGCGCGGGTCGTCCGCGACTACGTCAGCGGGGACCCGTTCGACGAAAGCCCGTACGAGGACCCGGATTTCGACGTACCGGCCGTGCGCCACCCGATAGGCGAGGTCGTGACGGCCGTCGCCGACGCCGGGCTGCGCATCGACTTCCTGCACGAGCACGACATGGCGCTCTTCGAACGCTTCGGCAGCCTCGAACCGCGCGGCACCTCCTCGCACCACCCGCCGGACGGGTCCCGCGTCCCACTCCTCTACTCCCTCCGGGCCACCCGCCCTTGAGGACCGGCCACCGCGGACGGGTGGCACCCGGCAGCGTGCACCGGCACCTCTACCGGCGGGACGTGGACTGTCCCGCCGTGGAGGCGGCGGTGGCGACCCAGGTGCGGTTCGGCACCGTGCCGCCGATACCGCACCCGTCCACTGGTCGTGGGGGCCGGCCTGCGGGCCGGCCCCCACGACACCGTCCGGAGCGGACGGTCAGCTGCGATCAGAACGTGGAGACGTTGAGCAGCTTCTCCTTACTGCCGTCGGGGTCGACGTCGGGCCAGATGTAGTCGGTCGTGCCGGCCGACTGCAGTGCCGACTTCACAGTGCCGGGGGCAGCCCCGGGGTGCGTGGCCAGGTAGAGGGCCGCCCCGCCGGCGACGTGCGGGCTGGCCATCGAGGTGCCCGAGATGGTGTTGTAGCCGCCGTTCATCCAGGTCGACTCGATACACACGCCGGGGGCCATGAGGTCGATGTCGGCGCCGTAGTTGGAGAAGTCAGCGATCGTGTCGTCGATGTCCGTGCGGCAGGTGGGGGCGGCGCCGCCGCCTGCGAGACCGTTGAAGTCGGCCAACGCGCTGACCGTGATGACCTCGTCGTACGCGGCGGGCACGTGGTTGGCGGCATCGTCGGAGTCGTTGCCCGCGGCGACCACGTAGGTGACACCGGCGGACACCGAGTTGCAGATCGCCTCGTGCAGGGCGTCCGCGTTGGTTCCGCAAGTGCTGTCGGTACCGGAGCCGCCCAGGCTCATGTTCGCGACTTCGATCTGGTCGGCGTTGGCGGTGACGTAGTCGACGCCGCAGATGACGCTCGACCAGCTTCCGCTGCCGGCATTGTTGAGCACGCGCACCGGCCACGTCCGGGCGCCGGGAGCCATGCCGACGACTCCGGAGGAGTTGTCGAGGGCGCCGATGGTGCCGGCTACGTGGGTGCCGTGGCCGTTTCCGTCGTTGGCGCTGCTGCCCGTGGAGCAGTTCTTCGCCCCGGCGGTGTGGACGTTGAGGTCGGGGTGGTCCAGATCTATGCCGGTGTCGATGACGGCGACGTCGACGTTGACACGGTCGTCAGTGCTGTCGATGCTCGCCGTGGTGCTCAGCTCGGCGTCCGAGCGGTTGATGCCGGTGGGTGTGCTCTGCGCGGTAGTGGTCACCTTGCGGTCGGCCTGCACACTCAGGACACGGGAGTCACTCGCGACCCTGTCTGCGGCGGTCGCGCTCATGTGCGCCGCGTAGCCGTTGAGGGCGTGCTCGTAGACGTGACGGACTGAGGCGCCGTGCTGACGGGAGTGCTCGGAGGAGGTCGAGGACGGGTCGGCGCTGTCGCGTAGGATGACGATGTAGCCGTGGTCGGATGGTGCGGCGCTGACGGGAACGGCCGTCACCGCGCTGGCGACGGCTACCACGCTGGCGAACAGCGCGGCGGTCAGGGCTTTTCTTGTGCGCATGGTTGGGGCTTCCTCTCCGAAGGTCTTCCGGTTGGAAACGGGGGGGGCATGCGTCCGTCTGTCGCTGGCCGGAGGCAATGAGCCTGTCGGCCATAGGCGGCATGTCGGTGCCGGTTACGGGTTCAGCCGTAATCACCGGCGTTCATGCGGTGTCGCAGCCTGCAGCTTGCTGAGAGGATCTCGCCCGCCGTGAGCGGTTTACGGCGACGTCCTTGACAGGTGGCGCGGCCGGAGGCCGAGCTGGGGAACCTGGCAGGCACGGTCACCGGTCTTGTTGCGTGGCATCGACATCCTCCGTGAGTCCTGTGGGACCTGGGGTTCTGCAGCGAGCTGAGGGGCAACTGCGAGACGCGGTACGAGAGTAGCGAAGTCTCGAGCCGAGCGGAATATGAAGTTCCTACCGCGTGTTTCCGACGAATGCCGCTGCCGTGTCCGCAATACAAGAAACCTCACGGTGACCTACCGGCCGGGAGGCCCGTGACCTTGTCCGGGCGAAGGCGCACTTCAAGGTCGACGTGGCGATCTTCGTGGCCACGACGTACTTCAGCGGGCCGGCTGAGAGCTTCGCCATGGAGAACGAGGGCATCAGACAGGCCATTCGGGGCGAGGAGCACCTGTCGAACACGCCGAAGCAGCAGCTGTTGTGGGAGGCGCTCGGAGCCGACCTGCCGGTGGGGGCACCTGCCGGTGATCGTGAACGAGAAGCGGCAGAAGCTGTGCAAGCGGCGCGACAGGTGGCGCTGAGGACCACCTCGGCGAGGGCTTCTTGCCCGAGGCGATGGTGAACCACCTGATGCTTCTCGGGTGGGGCCATGGCGGAGACCGGGAGATCATGCCGCAAGAGGAGCTGGAGCAGCTCTTCCGGACCGAGGACCTCGGTTTCGTACGGGGAGGCGCCGCGTCGACGCACACAGCCCGCTGGGGTCCGCAAAGAAGGCTGGGGGGTTGCTGCTCTCGCGGATCACGCCTCCGAGCCAGCCGGTCAGCTGACGGGTTGTCGCGACCTCCGCAGACCGCTTGATCTACGGTAGAGCGACAAGTACCCATACCGGCACGGGACTTCCGTGCCTACTGCAAAGCGGGGGATGCGTGGTGCCGGTCGGGTTTGTCGATCGCGTCGAGGACATGGCTGAGCTGCGCTCGCTGGTGGCGGACCTTACCGACGGGCGCGGCGGTCGGGCCGTGGTGGTTGACAGCGTCTCAGGAATGGGGAAGTCCGCGCTCCTGCAAGCGTTCGTGGCACAGGCCGCCGCTGCGTCGCCTCCGCCGATGTACCGTGCCGTCTCGGCGCGGTGCCGCCCGGGCATCGGGTCCGGTCTCATGTACGGTCCGGTCGTCGACCTCCTCCTGAGACTGGGGGAAGACGTGAAGCAGCCCGGTGTCTTCCGCCGGATGCTGAGCTTCACCGGCCAGGGCGTCGCACGCTCCGCCCCGGAGGTGCTTTCCGCGATCGTTCCGGGCCTGGGAGCGGTGTTTACCCTGGGCAGGGAAGTCACCGAAGCCTCGCTTGCGTCGGGGGCGATGCCCTTCGACAGTCTCCTGCCGTTTCAGCAGGGCGCCGCGGCACGGATCGTGGAGGCCCTGCTCGAGCTGGTCCGGCAGGGCCCGCCTACCGTTCTGCTGATCGATGACGTCCAGCACAGCGATCCCAGCAGCATGCTCGTTCTGGATCTGCTCCTGCGAAGGATCTCGGGCGAGCCGGTGGCAGTCGTGCTGAGCCACACGACGGACGGAGCCTATCTGGACGGCCCGGGCGCGATGGTGGAGGAGCTCATTCACCGCTGGGCCACGGAAGGGCTCATCCAGCGTCGGACCCTGAGCGGGCTGCCGGACGACGCGGTGGCCGAACTGGTCGAGCGCAGACATCCCAATGCGCCACCGGCCCTGTCCGAACAGCTGAGTGAAGTGACTCTGGGGCACCCCATCTTCGTCACTCTCTGCCTGGACGAGTGGACCCCTGAGCAGGGCACGCAGATTCCCATGCCGACCAGCCTCTCGCGCGTTGTGGAAGGACGCCTGAGGATGCTCGCTGGGCAGGACCGCGAATTGCTCGCCATCGGTGCCACGCAAGGGTCGACGTTCTTGTCGCATACGGTTGCTGCGGTCAAGGGCGCTCCGCACGACGAGGTCATGGAGCGGCTGCGGCGTATCGCGCAGGACCATCGGCTGATCGTTGCGGAAGAGCTTCCGGGGTGGGCCCGTATGGAGGCTTCGGACTGCTATCGCTTCGAGCACCGTGCGTTGTGGGGTGTGGTCTATGCCCAGCAGAGCGCGGAGCAGACCCGGTCGCGCCATGCCCGCGTCGCATCGGCCCTCACGCCCGTGAGCGTGCAGGAGACGCCGCTCGAACGTCGCCTGGAGATCGCCCGGCACCTGCGCCTCGGTGGCACCGCCTGCCTGGCGGTCTCTGCCGATGTCCATTACGAGCTCGCTCGTGATGCCGCGATGGAGGGGCTGTCGTTCGCCGAGGCGGAGCAGCATTGTGAAGTGGCCATCAGCGCGGCCCGGGACCTGCCGGAGCGCGAGGAGAGCCGGGACCGTCGGCTCGTTCGGGCCATTGAACTGCTGCTGTCGCTGACCGAAGTGCGCTGGAGGGGACAGAGCCGGCCGGCTGGAGGCCCGGACATCGATGTCCTGGCAGCTGAGGCCGAAGCGGCGGCAGCACGTTGTCAGGCACCGGAGCTGATGATTCGCACCAGGCTGCTGCGCGGCAAGACTCTCCTGGCCACACAGGGGCTCGTACCGTCGCTCGACAAGCTCCGTGAGGCGGTGGAGCTGGCCGAGAACCACGACGACGCGGTTGCGCTCTTCGTCGCCCGGGTCGAGTACGGGCGACAGGTCTCGAAGCGCAAGCTTGCCGACGGACTGGCACAGCTTCGCGAGGCTGAGCGCATGTACGCGTCCGACGCTCGCCTCGGCGGCAGCGACGATCCCGTCCTGCAGCACGCACGGAACCTGGGGGAGATGCAACTCGGCATCACCTACTTCGACAGCGGCCACCTCGGCGAAGCACTGACCCGGCTCCACCGCTGCGTCGAACGTCTGCGCAGCGGACCCCTCAAGGCCGAGCTGCCCATTGCGCTGAACTATCTTGCGCAGGTGTACACGGGCCTCGGGGCGGACCACGAGGCGGAGGAAGTACTGCGCGAGGCCCTCGCCTTAGAGGAGACCCGAGGCGGAGACAGCGGATGGCACGCGTACAACGCTGCTCTCCTCGCGCACCTGCTCGCACACCGGGCCGGCCGGCAGGCGGAAAGTCTCGCATTGGTGACCGCTGCATGGGCGGAGACGGAGCGCACCTGGCTGGCCAATCTTGTGCCCATCGTCCGCAACCTCTACGCCGAGGTCCTGCTCCATCTCGCGGACGCACGCGGCGGGGCTCTTGACCAGGCGTACCGACTTGCCGCCTCCACGGTTGCCGAGACGCGGCGCAGCGGCATGGTCCGCAGTGAGATCGCAGCTCAGTCCCTCCGCAGCCGCATCCTCCTGCGTCAGGGCGACCCGGTCGCGGCCGAGCTCGCCGCGCGTGAGGGCCTTCGCATCCTCGACGTGGTCGGCGACATGCCCGCGCTGCGGACCGAGGAGGTGCTGTACCACTCCGCTGTCGTGCTGTCCGCGCACGGCGCTCAGGACGAGGCGCGCGGTCTGCTTGAACGGGCCCGGGCAGAAGTCGCACGCAAGGCTCACCTGGTCGGGAGCGACACCATGGTTCAGCGCTTCCTTGCAGATGTTCCCATCAACCGGGCTGTCCGCGGGGGAGAGGGGATCGCCCGGTGAAGCTGGGACACCGACTTCACCAGGCTGCCCGGCGGAATGGGAGACTGGGGCCGCCATGCTGACGATCACCAAGGAGTTCCACTTCTCGGCCAGTCATGTCCTGGACCGACTCCCGAGCTGGCACCCCTGCGCCCGCATGCATGGTCACAACTACGTTGTCATTCTCGAACTCTCTGCCCGTCGCGATGAGCTGACCGAGGAGGGCTTCGTCCGGGACTATCGGGACCTTGATGCATTCAAGAAATGGATGGATGACACCCTTGATCACCGTCACTTGAATGAGGCGATGGGGGGGGGTGTCTCCCCCTCCGCTGAAAACCTTGCTGTGTGGATCTTCGACCTTTGGGTCGGTCGGCTGCCCGAGCTGACGGCCGTGAAAATCTCCGAAACCCCGAAGACTTGGGCAGAGTACCGACCGGAGCGGGGTTGCCCAGCTGACGGATAGAACGCTGGAGCAAGCACTGCCGTGGGTCTGGGATGTGCTGCCGGGCAGTTCGCCCTCCTCCGAGCTGTGTTTCGAGCTCCTCTATCGACCTCGGCAGGGCGCCGGGCAGCTCGAGGGCCGCCTGGGGACGGGTAGGGCGATTGACGCGGCTGTCCTGGCCAGGATCCGGGGCTTGCAGCCGTGCAGGATGTCCCACTCCCGGGCTGGTGCCATCCCGGCTGCGGGCCCTTGAGGGGCGCGGGTCGGGTCACACCTTCTTGACGACGATCGTGTCCGGGACCAGCTTCTCCAGGTCGTCGACGTCCGAGGTGAAGACGGTGACCCGTCCCTTCCGCTGTCGCGCGATCACGGCGAGCACGGCGTCGATCGCGTACTTGTGGCCGTGCAACTTGGCGTCGGCCAGGAGTCGGCGTGCCTGGCGGGCCTCGTCCTTCCCGATGTCGGCGACCTGGAGCCGGGACAGTACCCAGTCCCAGCGCTGTTCGGTCGTTCTGCCGTCGTACGCCTCGACCAGGGTCATCGGCGACGTCACCACTTCGGCCACCCCTCGCGCCGCAAGGTCGAGCCAGGCGATCATCCTCCGATCACCGCGCACTGCCAGGGAGAGAGCTTCACAGTCCAGGACGAAGACACGGAGCGGCCTCTGCCCGTGCTCACCGACTCGCTTCTTCACGCAGCCTCTCCGGCGTTGTGCTGTCCGGAGGCGCGGCGCCGCTGGTGTTCGGCGTCGAGAGCATCCAGCTCGTTGAGGGCTGCCACACGCTCGTCCTCAGTCACGGGGCCGTGTTCTTCCTGCAGCCAGTCGACCAGTTCCAGGAGCCGGTCCCGGTCGCGCTTGAAGCGCAGCGCCTCGGCGACGTACGCCGACAGGCCCCGCTCTGCCGCGTCCGCGCGGATCTCGTCCAGGAGATCCTCGGGGATCGTCACGGTTACCTTCTTCGTCGCCATACAAGAGACCATACTCTTGGTGTCACGCTCCTTACCAGCGGGGCGCGGTCGACGATTCGACGGTCGGGCGGCCGTGGCAGGGGGTGGGCTGCCGTGCGTCCGCCACGACATCGATACGGCTGTCGAGGAGAGAGGCGACGAACGAGTCGATGTCCCGTCCCTCGTACCCAGCGGACCAGAGGCCGGGAGTCAGCTTGGTCTTCCGGAAGAGCTCATTCATGGAGACCTCAAGACCTGGGCGACCGCGCCGACGGTGAAGAAACCTGGCTGGATCGCTCCCTCGCTCTCCAGACGGCTCAGTGCCCCTACGGCGATGCCGGCTTCCTTGGCGAGCTGCTCCTGCGACCATCCTCGGTCCTCCCGCAACGCTCGCACGCGCTGGGCGAGTGCTCGGGCGTGGTCGTGGGGACGCGCTGAGTGATGGCTTGCCATGTGCCTTGATCCTAATGGCGGTTGACGCGGGCGGGCATGGTGATCCCGGCCGACTATGGGGCTGCATTCGCGAACGCGCAGGTCCGAGTGCCCTCAGCCGCCGAACTTCAGACGGCCTCACCGGTCACCCCCTGGGAGAAGCCAACCGAGATCTCTCCCAGACTTCTCCCAAACGCTCTCCAGAAACCCGTCAGGGGCCCGACCCGCTAAGCGGATCAGGCCCCTGACCTGGTGTTTCTTCTGTCGGGGTGGCGGGATTTGAACCCACGACCTCTTCGTCCCGAA
>DOWQ01000388.1 GCA_003519485.1 Streptomyces sp.
GCTTCACAGCCGCGCTCGCGCCGGACGACCGGGTGCTGGTGATCGACATCCCGGACAGCGGCGCCCCGCCGGTGGTGCGCGCCCCGTGCCGCGACTTGGCGGCGCTCGCCCGGGTCGTCCGCTGCCCGGACGAACGGCCCCGGCCCGCCGCCGCCGTCTTCGCGGGCCACGCCGACCGGGTCGCCGCCTTCCGGTGGATCGACCCGCGCGGTACGGAGTTCAGCACGGCGGACTCCGGAGGCCCCGGTTTCCTGCGGGGAGCCCGCACCCTGGCCGTCGTCACCGCGGACGGCGACGTGAACCGGGTGAAGGAGGCCGCGTACCGCAGCCTGGCCGCCCCCGGTGTCCGGGTGCCGGGGGAGGAGTACGTGGGCAGCGGCGCCGCGATGTCACGGATAGCCGACTGGGTGCTGCTCGCCGCCGGCGCCGGCTTCGCCCTGCTGCTGCTCACCGGCGCGGTCTCGCTGCTCGGCACCTTCCTGGACCGCGCGGAGGACCTGCGGCCGCTGGCCGGCTGGACCTCGGGGTTCCGCTTCCACCTCGGGGTCGCCTGGTGGGGCGTAGGCGCGCCGCTCGGCTGCGCCGTCCTGCTGAGCACGCTCTTCGTGACGGTGCTCGCGCTGCTCAACGCCGCCTTCATCTACTGGGGCACGCAGCGGCCACCGTTCGGACTGCTCGGCGTGGGCGCGCTTGTGGCACTCGCGCTGTGCGCCGCGGCGACGGCTGCGGGGGCCGTACTGTCGAGCCGGTTCACCCACCGCTGGGCGCCGCGAGGCGACTGACCGGCCGGGGGGACGACCGCGCCGGCGGTCCGTCGGAGTGCCGGGCGGCACGGTCGACGGACGCAGTGGTGCCGGCCGAGCGCATCGGTGATGGACTGACGGAGGAGACCATGAGCGGGCTCAACGGCGTGGTCGACCCCGACGGCAGGACGCCGGCCGACCAGGCATCCCTGCCCTTCCTACGGATTCACGACTTCATGTGGAGACGGCCCGGCTAGCCCTCGGTGTTGATCATCGAGGCGGCGGCGTAGGTGAAGTAGTCCCACAACTGCTTCTCGTGCTCGGGCGCGAGTCCCAGCTCGTCCACCGCCACCCGCATGTGGCGCAGCCACGCGTCGTGGGCCGCCCGGTCCACGACGAAGGGCGCGTGCCGCATCCGCAGCCGGGGGTGGCCGCGGTTGTCGCTGTAGGTGCGCGGGCCGCCCCAGTACTGGATGAGGAAGAGGACGAGCCGCTCCTCGGCCGGGCCCAGATCCTCCTCCGGGTACATCGGCCGCAGCTGCGGGTCCTCGGCGACCTCCTCGTAGAAGCGGTGCACCAGCCGTCGGAAGGTCGGCTCGCCGCCGACCTGATCGTAGAAGGTCTGCTCCTGCACCGTGCCACGCGGAATCTCGTTCACCCCACCATGCTCTCAGACGCGCCGCCCGAGGTCTCAGGTCCTAGGACCCGGAGGCCGTGGCGGGCGCGGGAAGGGCCGGGTGGGGCCGGTCCGGTACGGCCGGTGCCGGGCCGGCACCGAGGTCAGGTCAGCCCCGCTGGACCGTGATCGTGGTCCAGGCGCCGACATGGACCCGGTCGCCCTCGCGCAGCGGTACCGGCACGAACGGCTGGATCGGCTCCTCGCCGCCGTTGACCGTGGTGCCGTTCGTCGAGTCCTGGTCGACGACCGACCAGCTGCCGTCCGGCTGCTGGACGAGCATCGCGTGCTGGTGGGAGACACCCGGGTCCTCCGGCGGCCGGGACAGGTCGATGTCCGGTGACTCGCCGGTGCTGTTCCGGCGGCGGCCGATGGTGATCTGCTGCCCGGTGAGCGGCAGCTGCTGCTCTGGGGAGTACGCCGGGAGGTTCAGCCCGGACGCCTCCGGGCCGCTGCGGGTCATCATCGCGGTGAAGTACTCGCGGTCCGGCCCGACGACCGCGACCCAGTCGCCCATCGGCGCCGGCTGCTGTTGCTGCTGCTGGGCGTCGGAGGCCGGGCCGGGGTTGCCGTAGCCGTCACCCGGAGCGAATCCCGTGCCGGCGGCCGGCTGCTCAGGGGCCAGGGCCGGGGCGGGAGCCGCCGGCGGTGGCAGCGTCCAGTCGTCGTCGCCCGAGAAGCTCCGGCCGGACGGCATCCCGGGGTAGCCGGCAGGCGCGCCCTGGTCCGGCTGCTGCTGGGGCTGCTGCGGTGCCTGCGGGTACGCGGGCTGCTGCGGCTGCTGGTAGCTCTGCGGCGGCTGGTAGGGCGGCGCCTGCTGCTGCGGGCCGGGGGCCTGCTCCGGCGCGAGCGGCTCGGCCGGCCGGTTCATCTGCGAGGGCCGCGAGCCCTGGTAGTCGTAGTTCTGCGGCGGCTGGGTGTGCTGCGGCTGCTGGAAGGCGGGCGGCAGCAGCGAGTGCCCGGGCTGCTGGGGCGGCGGGACGAAGGAGGTCGGCGAGTGCGTGAGGAAGTTGTAGCGACATTCCTCACAGAACGGCGCCTGTGCCTCCCGGGGTGTACGGCACTGCGGGCACAGCTCGGCGTGCGCGGTGGCATCCGGGTCGTACGCGGCAGGCGGCGGGGGCGGCGCGGGCCGGTACTGCTGCTCGGGGTAGCCGTAGCCATAACCGGGCGCCGGCCCGGGCGGGCCGGGAGGCGGGGCGCCCGGCATCGGCGGGGGCATCGGTGGCGGCGGTACGGGACCGGGCGCGGCCGCACCGGTCATGTGGTGTCCGCACACGTCACACCAGTCTTCGGAACCGGACCGGTGACCGTTCGGGCAGGTCGGCATGTCGGTGCTTCCCCCTCTCACCTCGGCCCCTCCGGACCGTCTCCTGTCACTTCTTCACGCGCACCGTCTTGGTCGATCGCGTCTCGAGCGTCATCTCGTCGGCTTCCGCCACCTTCGCTTTCAGTCGCACAGTACCGGTCGCCGCATCGACGACGTCCACCACCTTCGCAAGCAATTTCGCCGTCTCGCCGTTCCCGGAGGCGCTCGCCAGTTGCACGGCGCGCCCCAGCCGGGCCGTCGCTCCGCCAGTGTCACCCGACTTGCGGGCGGCCAGCCCCTGCTGGACGGCCCGGGCCAGTTCCACCTGGCCCGTGTAGTGCGCGACCTGCGCATCGACCGCCGCCGAGGCGGCCGTGTCGTGCGTCCACACGGCCCGGACCAGCCCCTGGGCCACGGGCACGGCCGGTCCGCCCTCCGGCGGCGGCAGAACCACGGAGAGCCGGGCGGCCAGCATCTCCTGACCCACGGATGCGCACGGAACCTCTACACATACGTGGTAATCACGTGATTCGTCGCCCCATGAGCCGGTCGGGTAGTCGGAGGCCCGTGGTCCGGTGGCGGCCGGCCGCCCGGTCAGCGTCCCGACCGCGGGCGCCACCTGCTTCACGAACACGACCTCCGCGCCCCTCGGCGTCCACAGCCGCAGTGCGACATCCGCGACGGACTTGCCCATCGCGCTCGCCATCATCCGGGTGAAGTCCGCTGTCAGGGCCGCCGGGTCGGCGACGATGTCGGCCGTGCCGAGCAGGGCCGAGGCGATGCCGGTGACCTCCGGCATCGCCCAGTCCGTACCGACGCCGCGGGCGTCGCAGGTGAAGCGCCCGGCGCAGGTCTCCAGGGCGGCCCGCAGATTTTCCGGGGACTCGTGCTCGTTGCGGCCGTCGGTCAGCAGGATGCCGTGGCGTATCGGACCGTTGTACGGAGCCAGGAGCCGGTCGGCGAGCATCAGCCAACTACTGATGGCGGTGCCGCCGCCCGCTGTCAGCCCGCCGAGCGCCTGCTTGGCCTGCTCGCGCGTGGTCCGGTCGGCGACGGCGAGCCGGCCGCCGCCGGGATAGACCTCGCGGGCCAGATGGGTGCCGGCGACCACCGCGAACGCCACCCCGTCGCGCAGGGTGCCGACCGCCGCGGCCGTCGCCTCCCGGGCGTTGTGCATCTTGGCCCGCGGATGGTCCATCGAGCCGGAGCAGTCGACCATGATGACGATCGCGGCGCCGGGACCGGCGCCCTCGGGGGCCGCGTCGCCGGGGTCCGCTTCCTGCTGGAGACCGGTTTCACCGGTGCGGGAGTCGGCGGGGCGTCGGGGGTCGGTGGGGCGATCGGTGGGGTGATCGGCCGGTGGTGGCCGTCGGCCGGCGGTGGCGCCGCCCGCTGAGGTGACCGTGACGATCGCGTCGACCTTCCGGCCGCCCGCCGGGAGGTACTCGTTCTGATGCACCTCGACGGAGAACCGGGGCCGCCCGCTCGGTTCGGAGATGTTGGCCATGCGATCCGCCCCCCGGCGCTCGATCTGGACGACTGGTCAACGAGTCGGGCGGAAGCCCCCGGCACGGCGTTCCCCCATGGCGGCCGGTGACCCGGCGCACCGGGCCGCCGCTTCCGGTGCACGGCCCCGCCGGTACGTCCGGCGCGTTCCGCGCGTCAGGCCGATACTGCCCCGGCCGGGGGTCCGGGGAACGGCAGCACCGCCACCGTTACGTTGTCGTGGCCCCCACCGTCCAGTGCGTAACCCACCAGGGCCTGCGCGCTGCCCAGCGGCCGGGACCGTGCGTCGGCCGGTACGGCCAGGGCCATCTCCTCGGCGGCCTCCGCGTAGTTCCACAGCCCGTCGCTGCACACCACGACCACGCCCGGGCGGTCCGGCTCGAAGGCCGCGGTGTGCGGGTCGAGTTCGTACGCGTCCGCGCCCAGCCAGCCGGTGATCGCGTGCGCGCGGGCGTCGGCGTACGCCTCCGCCTCCGTCAACAGCCCGCCCGCGACCATCTGCGCGGCCCACGAGTCGTCCTCGGTCAGCCGCGCGGCCGGGACCGTACGGTCGTCGGGCACCCAGTACACCCGGCTGTCGCCGATCCAGCCGACGGTCAGGACGCCGGCCGCGACGACCGCGGAGACGATGGTGCACGCGGGGGCGTTCCGGTGCTGGCGCGGCTCGCCGTGCTGCTCCGTGCCGTCGTCCTCCACCAGGGAGTTGACTGCCTGTCCGGCGGCGAGGATCGCGTCGTGAGTGGCCTGCTGCGCCGTGGTGCCCTGCGGCAGCGCGGCGAGCAGTGATTCACGCGCGGCGGCCGCGGCGGCGGCGGACGCCTCGTCGGGGCGGGTCGCCGAGGACACCCCGTCGCAGACGACGGCGACGACGGCGGGCGAGCCGTCCGGCAGCGCGACCGCGGAGACCGCGAACGCGTCCTCGTTGCGGTGATGCCGCAGGCCGCGGTCGCTGACCGCGGCCACGGCCTCCAACTCCCGCTCCATGTGGTCGCGCTCGCGGGGCTGCGCGTGCCCGCAGTTCTCGCAGTAGCCGTCCTGGTCGATCAGCCCCGTACGGCAGGCGACGCACTCCCTGCCGCCCCCGGCGCTTCGCCCGGCGCCTCGCGGGTCCCCGGGCCCGGAGCCTGCCCCGGCTGCGGCAGCATTGCCGGAACCGGAACCGGAACCGGAACC
>DOWQ01000343.1:0-23495 GCA_003519485.1 Streptomyces sp.
GATAGGGCTTGCCCTCGGCCTTGAGGCGCTGCGCCTCGGTGATCATCTCGTCCCAGGTCTCCGGCGGCTTGGGCGTGAGCCGGTCGTCGTACCAGAGCAGCTGTACGTTCGTGTTCTTGGTCGCGGCGTAGAGCTTTCCGTCCCACTGCGCGGTTTCCAGCGGCCCCTGCAACACGTTGCGCTCGGCGATCGCCTTGTTCTCGCCGGTCCATTCCTCGATCCAGCCGGCCTCGGCGAATTCCGGAACCCAGGTCACATCGAGCCCGAGGATGTCGAGCGCCTCGTCCTCCGCGGCGAGCCTGCGGACCATCTGCTCGCGCTGCCCGTCGGCACCACGAGGCAGCTTGTTGTAGACGATCTCGTAGCGGCCGTTCGCCTCCGCGTTGCAGTTGTCGACGACGGTTTGCAGGTTCTCCTCTGGCGCGTAGTACAAGTTGATCTTGAGGCCGTCGTCGGTTCCACACGCCGTGAGCATTCCGGCGGACATGACCACCGCGCCGAGCGNNCCCCGGCGAACGTCCACCCCGGATCGCCCGGCCGCGCGACCGGTGTCGCCCCGCGAGCGAGGCAACGACATCGGATTTCCCCATCGCGTCTCCTTCCCAGCGCGCACGCGGCAGCGCGGGCGCCCAGTGGAGACGCCCCGGCACAGAGGGAAGGACCGTGCCAGCACCCCGTCGTGCAGACGAGCCGGACGGCACGACTGCGCCGACCGATCGGTGCGGAGCAACTTATTCCTGCGGATGGGCCGAAGCAAGCAGGAGCGGTAACGATTCAGCGGGATGGCGCCGATGTCGGTAATTTTGCCCAGAGCTTGATCCGGTAATCGGGTGACAAACGGTCCACATGTCGCCCGCGGTCCGCTGCCCACCTATCTGCGGAACCCCGCACAACACGAATGGATCAACTGATGGATCCCGGCGAGCGCATCGCGAGTTTCGCCAGCAGGTCCCGGCCCTGTTCGGCATTGCGCGGCTGGCAGAGCACGTCGTACCGCCCGGCCACCAACTGACTGGCTGAGGAGAAGTCCCTGCGCCCGCGCGTTGAGGCGTAGCTGATCGCCGCGAACACGAGCCCGAAGAGCACACCGGAGAGCAGGCCGACCAGAATCGGCGCGTATCCCACGCCCTCACCGCCGAACATTCCGAGCAGCAGACCGACGAACAGACCGAACCAGGCCCCCGACGCCGCCCCCGAGATCAGCACGCGACTCCACGTGAGACGGCCGATGACGCGCTCGACGAGCATCAGGTCGACGCCCACGATCGTGACATCGCGGACGGGGAAGTCCGAGTCGGCCAGGTGGTCGACGGCCCGCTGCGCCTCCTCGTAGGTGGCGTAGGAACCCACCGGCCAGCCCGTGGGCGGGGTCGGGAGATTGGGTAGGCCGGGCGCGGTGCGCGCGGGCCCGCCGAACGGTGAACTCACGGGGGCCTCCTCAGTGGGATGCGGACGGGCGATCCGCCCATATCCTCTCAACGCGCCGACCTGCACCGTAGTGCCGGGCTACCGCGGTCGTCACACCGCCCGATGCGTCCGTACTGCGCCGATCGGCGGTTTTCACCCGGTTCAGACGACCTAGCCTGAGATGTCGCCGCCGTCGGGCGGCATCGAGGCTCGGGGACCTCGCCTCACCACGTCGGGGGTTTCCTGTGTCACAGCTCGTTCTCAGCGCTGCCGAGTCGGCGTCCGGCTCCTCCGCGGTGGCTCTGCTGGCCATCGCGGTCGCCGTCATCTACCTGCTCTCCGTGTGGATCAACCCGTACGGCCCGTGCCGAGCGTGCAAGGGCACGCCGAAGTCGTACGGACGGATGTTCACCACGGCATTCGACCTGTGCCGCGCCTGCGAGGGACGCGGGCGACGGGTCCGGGTGGGGGCGCGCCTGTTCGCCCGCAACCGCGACGTCAAGTAGCCGCCGCTCAGCGCAGCTTGTACTCCTTCAGCAGGCCCCGGCTGATGATCGTCTTCTGGATCTCCGAGGTGCCCTCGCCGATGAGCAGGAACGGCGCCTCGCGCATGAGGCGCTCGATCTCGTACTCCTTGGAGTAGCCGTAGCCGCCGTGGATCCGGAAGGCGTCTTCGACGACCTCCTTGCAGTACTCGGAGGCGAGATACTTCGCCATCCCTGCTTCGAGGTCGTTCCGTTCCCCGGAGTCCTTTTTGCGTGCTGCATTGACCATCATCGCATGCGCGGCCTCGACCTTGGTAGCCATCTCGGCCAGTTTGAACTGGATCGCCTGGTGCTGGGCGATCGGCTTGCCGAAGGTGTGGCGCTGCTGGGCGTAGGAAACGCCCAGCTCGAAGGCCCGCTGGGCGACGCCGCAGCCCCGTGCCGCGACATTGACACGCCCGACCTCGACACCGTCCATCATGTGATAGAAACCGCGCCCCGTGGCGCCGCCGAGCACCCGGTCGGCCGGAATCCGCAGGCCGTCCATGATCATCTCGGTGGTGTCGACACCCTTGTAGCCCATCTTGTCGATCTTGCCGGGGATGGTGAGCCCCGGCCGGACCTCGCCGAAGCCGGGCTCCTTCTCCACCAGGAACGTCGTCATCGACTTGTGCGGGGCGGTCCCCCCGGGGTGCCCCTCGTCCGTCCGGCACAGCACCGCGACCAGGTTCGACGAGCCGCCGTTGGTCAGCCACATCTTCTGGCCGGTGAGGACGTACTCGTCACCCTCCCGGACGCCCTTGGAGCTGATGGCCGACACGTCCGAGCCGAGGGCCGGCTCGGACATCGAGAAGGCGCCGCGGACGTCGCCGGCCGCCATCCGGGGCAGGAAGTGGTCCTTCTGCTCCTGGGTGCCGTGCTGCTTGAGCATGTACGCCACGATGAAGTGCGTGTTGATGATGCCGGAGACGCTCATCCAGCCGCGGGCGATCTCCTCCACGCACAGGGCGTACGTCAGCAGGGACTCGCCCAGGCCGCCGTACTCCTCCGGGATCATCAGCCCGAACAGACCGAGCTCCTTGAGGCCCTCGACGATCTCGCTCGGGTACTCGTCGCGGTGCTCCAGCCCGGTGGCGACCGGAATGATCTCCTTGTCGACAAAGGCCCGGACGGTGGAGAGGATCTCCTGCTGAATGTCGGTCAGACCGGGGGTCTGCGCCAGGCGGCTCATCGCTTCTCCTGCCTCTGCGAGCTCTTGGGGGCGGGTTCCCGCAGCTCGGGGCGGCCGGGCTGCTCGCCGCCGCGCTCCTTGATGTAGCTCTCGGTGGGGACCATCACCTTGCGCCGGAAGACGCAGACGAGGGTGCCGTCCTGCTTGTAGCCCTTGGTCTCGACGTACACGATCCCGCGGTCGTCCTTGGAGCGGGACGGGGTCTTGTCGAGCACGGTCGTCTCGCCGTACAACGTGTCGCCGTGGTAGGTCGGCGCCACGTGCTTGAGCGACTCGATCTCGAGGTTGGCGATCGCCTTGCCGGAGACGTCCGGCACGGACATGCCGAGCAGCAGGGAGTAGATGTAGTTCCCGACCACCACGTTTCGGCCGAAGTCCGTCGTCTTCTCGGCGTAGTTCGTGTCCATGTGGAGCGGGTGGTGGTTCATGGTGAGCAGGCAGAAGAGGTGGTCGTCGTACTCGGTGACCGTCTTTCCGGGCCAGTGCTTGTAGACGGCACCGACCTCGAATTCCTCGTATGTGCGTCCGAACTGCATCGGGATCAGGCCTCCGGCGGGGTGAACTTGGTGGTACGGGTCATGCCGGCGGCCCGGCCCTTGCCCGAGACGACGAGCGCCATCTTGCGGCTGGCCTCGTCGATCATCTCGTCGCCGAGCATCGCGGAGCCCTTCTTGCCGCCCGCCTCGGACGTGCACCAGTCGTAGGCGTCGAGGATCATCTCGGCGTGGTCGTAGTCCTCCTGCGCGGGCGAGAAGATCTCGTTGGCCGCCTCGACCTGGCCCGGGTGCAGCACCCACTTGCCGTCGAAGCCAAGCGCCGCCGCGCGGCCCGCGACCTCGCGGAACGCGTCCACGTCCCGGATCTGCAGGAACGGTCCGTCGATGGCCTGCAGGTCGTGCGTGCGGGCCGCCATCAGGATGCGCATCAGGATGTAGTGGTAGGCGTCCGCGCCGTAGCCGGGCGGCTGCTGGCCGACCACCAGGGTCTTCATGTTGATGGACGCCATGAAGTCCGCCGGGCCGAAGATGATGGCCTCGGTCCGCGGCGAGGCGGCGGCGATCTCGTCGACGTTGACCAGGCCACGCGCGTTCTCGATCTGCGCCTCGATGCCGATCCGGCCGACCTCGAAGCCCATGGTCTTCTCGATCTGCGTCAGCAGCAGGTCCAGGGCCACCACCTGCTGGGCGTCCTGCACCTTCGGCAGCATGATGCAGTCGAGGTTCTGGCCGGCGCCCTCGACGACCGTGATCACGTCGCGGTACGTCCAGTGCGTGGTCCAGTCGTTGACCCGCACGACCCGGGTCTTGCCCGTCCAGTCACCGTTGTTCAGCGCGTCGACGATGGTGTGCCGGGCGCCTTCCTTCGCCAGCGGGGCGCAGGCGTCCTCCAGGTCGAGGAAGACCTGGTCGGCGGGGAGGCCCTGGGCCTTCTCCAGGAAGCGCGGGTTGCTGCCCGGCACGGCGAGGCAGGAACGGCGCGGACGCAGACGGTTGACACCTGCGGAGGGAGCGGGGGCAGTCATGCGGGGTCCTCCTGGAGGGGGTGAGGGTCGAGCTTGTTCGCGGTACGGATCTCGTCGACGATACGTCCGATGATCTCCGTGATCCCGAAGTCCTTCGGGGTGAAGACGGCGGCGACACCCGCCTCCCGGAGCGCGCGGGCGTCGGCGGTCGGGATGATCCCGCCGACGATCACCGGCACGTCGGACGCACCGGCCTCCCGCAGCCGCTCCAGTACGTCCGGTACGAGCTCGGCGTGCGAGCCGGACAGGATCGACAGCCCGACGCAGTGCACGTCCTCGGCGACGGCCGCCGAGACGATCTGCTCCGGGGTGAGCCGGATGCCCTGGTAGACCACCTCGAAGCCGGCGTCCCTGGCCCGTACGGCGATCTGCTCGGCGCCGTTGCTGTGGCCGTCCAGGCCGGGCTTGCCGACCAGCAGGCGCAGCCGGCCGCTGCCCAGGTCCCGGGCCGTGCGGGCGGCCTTCTCGCGGACGGCGGCCAGCGGGGTGCCGGCCTCCGCCGTGACGGCGAGCGGCGCGCTGCTGACGCCGGTCGGGGCGCGGAACTCCCCGAAGACGTCCCGCAGCGCCCAGGACCACTCGCCGGTGGTGACGCCCGCGCGGGCGCAGTCGAGGGTGGCGGCCATCAGGTTGGTGTCGCCCGCGGCGGCGGCCTTGAGCGCCGACAGGGTCTCCTGCGCGCGCGCCTCGTCGCGGTCGTCGCGCCAGCGGTGCAGCGCCTCTACGACGCCGGCCTCGTTCTCCGGGTCGACCGTCATGATGGCGGTGTCGAGGTCCGCGGTGAGCGGGTTCGGCTCGGTCGACTCGTAGCAGTTGACGCCGACGATCTTCTCCTCGCCGTCCTCGATCCGGGCCCGCCGCTCCGCGTGCGAGGAGACGAGCTGCGACTTGAGGTAGCCGGACTCGACGGCGGCCATCGCGCCGCCCATCTCCTGGATCCGCTCGATCTCGGCAAGGCTGTCGGCCACCAGCTCGCCGACCTTGGCCTCGACGACGTGCGAGCCGGCGAAGAGGTCCTCGTACTCCAGGAGGTCGCTCTCGTGGGCCAGCACCTGCTGGATGCGCAGCGACCACTGCTGGTCCCAGGGGCGGGGCAGCCCCAGCGCCTCGTTCCAGGCGGGCAGCTGGACGGCGCGGGCGCGGGCGTCCTTGGAGAGGGTGACGGCCAGCATCTCCAGGACGATGCGCTGGACGTTGTTCTCCGGCTGCGCCTCGGTCAGCCCGAGGGAGTTGACCTGCACGCCGTAGCGGAAGCGGCGCTGCTTCTCGTTCTCGATGCCGTACCGCTCGCGGGTGATGCCGTCCCAGATGCGGTTGAAGGCCCGCATCTTGCACATCTCCTCGACGAAGCGGACGCCCGCGTTCACGAAGAAGGAGATCCGGGCGACCACGTCACCGAACTTCTCGGCCGGCACCTGGCCGGAGTCCCGCACGGCGTCGAGCACGGCGATGGCCGTCGACATCGCGTAGGCGATCTCCTGGACCGGAGTGGCCCCGGCCTCCTGGAGGTGGTAGCTGCAGATGTTGATCGGGTTCCACTTGGGGAGGTTGGCCACCGTGTACGTGATCATGTCGGTGGTCAGCCGGAGGCTCGGTCCCGGCGGGAAGACGTGCGTCCCGCGGGACAGGTACTCCTTGACGATGTCGTTCTGCGTCGTCCCCGAGAGCCGGCCGGCGTCGGCCCCCTGCTCCTCGGCGACCACCTGGTAGAGCGCCAGCAGCCACATGGCCGTGGCGTTGATGGTCATCGAGGTGTTCATCCGGTCCAGCGGGATGTCCTGGAACAGCCTGCGCATGTCACCGAGGTGGGAGACCGGGACCCCGACCCGGCCCACCTCGCCGCGGGCGAGGACGTGGTCGGGGTCGTAGCCGGTCTGCGTCGGGAGGTCGAACGCGACCGACAGGCCGGTCTGCCCCTTGGCGAGATTGCGCCGGTACAGCTCGTTGGAGGCTTCCGCCGTGCTGTGACCCGCATAGGTCCGCATCAGCCACGGACGATCCTTGCGACGCTCAGTCATGTGGCTGGTCCCTCAAACGTTTCGGAAACGGTTGATGGCGTCGATGTGCCGCGCGCGCAGTTCCTCGTCGCGGACACCCATGCCCTCGTGCGGGGCGAGGGCCAGCACGCCGACCTTGCCCTGGTGGCGGTTGCGGTGCACGTCGTACGCCGCCTGGCCGGTCTCCTCCAGGGTGTACGTCTTCGACAGCGTCGGGTGGATCTTCCCCTTGGCGATCAGCCGGTTGGCCTCCCACGCCTCACGGTAGTTCGCGAAGTGCGAGCCGACGATCTTCTTGAGCGACATCCACAGGTAGCGGTTGTCGTACTCGTGGTTGTAGCCCGAGGTCGAGGCGCAGGTGACGATGGTGCCGCCCTTGCGGGTGACGTACACGCTCGCGCCGAAGGTCTCCCGGCCCGGGTGCTCGAAGACGATGTCGACGTCCTCGCCGCCGGTGAGCTCACGGATGCGCTTGCCCAGCCGCTTCCACTCGCGCGGGTCCTGGGTGTGCTCGTCCTTCCAGAACTTGTAGCCCTCGGCGTTGCGGTCGATGATCGCGTCGGCGCCCATCGCGCGGCAGAGGTCCGCCTTCTGGTCGCTGGAGACGACGCACACGGGGTTGGCGCCGCCGGCCAGCGCGAGCTGGGTGGCGTACGAGCCGAGGCCGCCGCTGGCGCCCCAGATGAGGACGTTGTCGCCCTGCTTCATGCCGGCGCCGTTGCGGGAGACCAGCTGCCGGTACGCGGTGGAGTTCACCAGGCCCGGGGACGCCGACTCCTCCCAGCTGAGGTGCTTCGGCTTGGGCATCAGCTGGTTGGACTTGACCAGCGCGATCTCGGCCAGCCCGCCGAAGTTGGTCTCGAAGCCCCAGATGCGCTGCTCGGGGTCGAGCATCGTGTCGTTGTGGCCGTCGGCGGACTCCAATTCGACGGACAGGCAGTGCGCGACGACCTCGTCCCCGGGCTTCCAGCTGTTGACGCCGGGACCGGTGCGCAGCACGACACCGGAGAGGTCGGAGCCGATGACGTGGTACGGCAGGTCGTGCCGCGCGGTGAGCGGGGACAGCCGGCCGTAGCGCTCCAGGAAGGAGAACGTGGAGACCGGCTCGAAGATCGACGTCCACACGGAGTTGTAGTTGACCGAGCTGGCCATCACGGCGACGAGTGCCTCGCCGGGGCCGAGTTCGGGCACCGGCACATCGTCCAGGTGCAGTGACTTGCGCGGGTCCTTGTCGCGGCTCTCCAGGCCCGCGAACATCTCCTGCTCGTCCTTGTGGACGGTCACAGCACGGTAGGACTCGGGCAGCGGCAGGGCGGCGAAGTCGGCGGCGGTGGTGCTGTCCGCGACGATTACGTCCAGGATCTCATTCACGGTGGGGCCTCCGGCGAAGCGTTCGGGGACGCTCGAGGGAACGCTGGGTCTATGGGTCACTGGTGCCGTCGGTTCGGCAGCGGGGTGCGGCTCTGCGTGCGAACCGCGGGTGGTGCCGGCAGCGCTGGTGAGCGCGGAGATGCCTGTGACGCAGGCGCCCGGGCGCAACGGTGGAACCGCTGGGACAGCGCCCTGGACTGGGATAACCGTATGGCACCGCGTGCCACTGGACAAGACACTGCGTGCCATGAATTTCTCTCAGCCGTCATGCGCCATGCACACATGAGCGTGACGGCCGCCCCGGTGGGGAGCGGCCGTCACGGTGAGTGCCCGATGATTACGAAGAGTGGGTTTCCTGGTCCTGCTGGAGCGCTCGTTCGATGGTGCGCATGACCTCGCTGAGCGGGGCGTCCGTACGGGCCACCGCCACCAGCACCTCGTCGGACACCGACGCGCGGGCGGCCGCGGGCCGGTCCTCGGCGGGCCGGCCCGCGCCGCCGATGCCGCTGCCGAAGGTTTTCCGGACGATCGCGAAGGCCTGGTCGAGCTGTGCCTCCACATCGCCCTGCCCGCCCGCGCGCAGCCAGCGCCGCAGGACGTGGTTGTGCGCCGTCACCACCGCCGACGCGGCGACCTCGGCGAGCAGCGGGTCGACGTCGCCGTCGCGGTGCGCCCGCTCGTCGAAGTGGCCCAGCAGATAGCGGGTGAACAGCCGCTCGTAGCGCGCGACGGAGGCGATCTCGCGCTCCCGGAGCGTGGGCACCTCGCGGGTCAGCCGGTAGCGCTCCACGGAGACGGCGGGCGAGGCCGCGTACATCCGGATGACCTCTTTGATGCCCCGGCACACGGTGTCCAGCGGGTGCTCGTGCGCGGGTGCCGCGTCGAGCACCGCCTCGGCCCGTACGAGGGTGTCGTCGTGGTCCGGGAAGATGGCCTCTTCCTTGGAGCGGAAGTGCCGGAAGAAGGTCCGGCGGGCGACCCCGGCCGTCGCGGCGATCTCGTCGACCGTCGTCGCGTCGTAGCCCTTCGCCGCGAACAGTTCCATGGCCGCCGCGGCCAGCTTCCGGCGCATGGTGAGCCGCTGGGCCGCCGCCCGGCGGCTGCCCGTACCGACCGAACCGCCCGGGGCGGATGCCCCCTTCACGGTGCTGCGGGGCGTGCGGGTGGACTTGAGCGGCTGAGCCATGTGGGGAACGTAACACGGCAGCTCGGGGCCGCGCGGAGGCGGACCGCTCGACGGATCGAGCAGTCCGCCCCACCCCGGTGACCGGTCAGGCCCTCGCATACTCGCGGAAGCCGCGGCCCGTCTTCACGCCCAGGCAGCCCGCCGCGACCAGGTGCTCCAGCAGCGGCGCGGGCGCCAGGCCGGGCTCCCGGAACTCGCTGTGCAGCACCCGCTGGATCGCCAGCGAGACATCGAGGCCGACCACGTCGAGGAGCTGGAACGGGCCCATCGGGTAGCCGCCGCCGAGGCGCATCGCGGCGTCGATGTCGTCGAGTGTCGCGTAGTGCTCCTGGACCATCTTGACCGCGTTGTTGAGGTACGGGAACAGCAGCGCGTTGACGATGAAGCCGGCCCGGTCGCCGCAGTCCACCGGGTGCTTGCGGATCCGCCCGCAGACCTCCCGGACGGTGGCGTGGACGTCGTCCGCGGTCAGCACCGTGCGGACCACCTCGACCAGCTTCATCGCCGGGGCCGGGTTGAAGAAGTGCATCCCGACGACGTCCTGCGGGCGCGAGGTCGCCCGCGCGCAGGCGACGACCGGCAGCGAGGAGGTCGTGGTGGCCAGCACCGCGCCCGGCTTGCAGACCTTGTCGAGGGCGCCGAACAGCTGCTGCTTGACGGCCAGGTCCTCGGCCACCGCCTCGACGGCGAGATCGACGTCCGCGAAGGCGTCGAGCGAGCCGGCCGGGGTGATCCGCCCGAGCGCCTCGTCCCGCGCCTCGGCCGTCAGCCGGCCCTTGGTCACGGAGCGGTCCAGCGACTTGGTGATCCGGGCCTTGGCCTTGTCGGCCTTCTCCTGGCTGCGGGCCGCGAGCACCACGTCGTAACCCGCCTTCGCGAACACCTCGGCGATGCCGCTCGCCATGGTGCCGGAGCCGGCCACCCCGACGCTGCTCACGGTGCGGCCGGCACCGGCCGCCGGGTCCGGCGCGGGCGTCCGGTCGTCCGGGACGACGGTGGCGCTGCCCGCCTCCGCGTAGCTGTAGAAGCCGCGGCCCGCCTTGCGGCCGGTCAGGCCGGCGGCGGCGAGCTGCCCCAGGACGGGGGCCGGCGCGTGCAGCCGGTCGCTCGACTCGGCGTACATGGCCTCCAGGACGGTGCGGGCCGTGTCGATCCCGATCAGGTCGAGCAGGGCGAGCGGGCCCATGGGCAGGCCGCAGCCGAGCTTCATGGCCGCGTCGATGTCCTCGCGGGTGGCGTACTTCGACTCGTACATCGCCGCGGCCTGGTTGAGATAGCCGAACAGCAGGCCGTCCGCGACGAAGCCGGGCCGGTCGCCGACCGCCACCGGCTCCTTGCCCAGCTCCTGGGCGAGCGCGGTGACCGCGGCGATGGCCGCCGGGGCGGTCAGCACCGAGGAGACGACCTCGACCAGCTTCATCGCCGGCGCGGGGTTGAAGAAGTGCATGCCGAGGACCCGCTCGGGCCGGGCGGAATCGGCGGCGAGCCGGGTCACCGAGAGCGCGTTGGTGCCGGTGGCGAGGATGGTGTCCGGCCGGACGATGCCGTCCAGGGCGGTGAACACCTCGTGCTTGGCGGCGTAGTCCTCCGGCACGACCTCGATCACCAGGTCGGCACCGGCCGCCGCCCGGAGGCCGGAGTGGGTGCGGAAGCGGGCCAGGACGTCCTGCCGCTCCTGCTCGGTGAGCCGCTCGCGGCTCACGGCGCGGGCGGTGGAGCTCTCCAGGCCGGCCACGGCCTGCCGGGCCGCGTCGTCACTGATGTCGATGCCGATGACCTCGCGGCCCGCGCGGGCCAGGACCTCGGCGATGCCGGTGCCCATGGTGCCGAGGCCGACGACGGCGACGGTCGGAAGGGTGAGCGCGGAGGCGGCGGGATCGGGTGTGGACGTACGGTCCATCGCGGGACTCCAGAGGGGTATTCCCCGGCAGACGGGGAGAGTGACGGCTGGGGGACGGCCCGAATGCGCGAACAGGCGCGCACGGCCGAAAGGTTGAGAGCCGGACCCGGCGGGCGCGACTGCCCGGCGGGGAATCGGCGGGTCCTGTCCCGGGACCGCGCCGTACTGCTGGCACGAGCTGAGTCGCACCGAACCGACGTGTCTCGCGGCGGCTGCGTCACCAGGCCACCGGAGCGGACCGTACGGCCCGCGGTGGCGGGGTACGGAATCCTGGGTCGAGACTAACCGGACGGTAACCTCGGCGCCAGCCCTCCGCCCATGTGATCTGCGCCGCCGACAAGTGAGCGGGGTGGGAGGGCGGGGCGGGTGGTACGGCATGGGTGTGCGGGGTGGGTGTGGGACGGGTGCCGAGTGTGGTCCGCGCCACCGCCGACGGGGAGAATGCGGCCCACCGGAGCGGCCGGGAGCATGTGCCCGGACACCGGCGGGGAGAGCCCCCGCGGGAGCGGCTGGGTACCGGAGCGGGGGGCCTGCGACGGCCGGTCGGCTCGAGTAATCCCGTCCACGGGCGAGCACCGGACGAGCCGACGAGAGTCTCATGGACGACGAGAGCCGGATGAACGACGAGGGCCGGATGAGAACCGGACGAGAAGGGGTCACGACATGCCGGATCACGACCCGGTGACAGCACAGACAACCCGCCGGGAGTTCGACGCGTTGCTGCGCCGGGTGCGCGAGGAACAGGCCGGTCCGGCGGCGGGCGCGGGCCGCGGCTCCCTCACCGCACTCGCCCGCCAAGCGGTGGCCGGCAAGGACGGACCCGCCGCGCGCGACGAGTTGGTGCTGGCCCTCACCATGCCCGGACAGCCCCTGTGGGCACGGGAGACCGCTGCCTTCGCCCTCGGCTGCGCGGGCGACCGGCGCGCCTTCGAAACCCTCGTCCTCCTCCTCAACCACCGGGACCCCGACCGCTGCGCCACCGCCGCCCACGCGCTGGCCCGGCTCGGCGACCCCCGTACGGCCCGGGCCGCCGCCGCACTCGCCACCAACCCGCTGCGCACCGCCTACGCCCTGCACCCGGTGCGGCTGCTCACGGCTCTGCGCGCGCCCGAGTCCGTACCGGCGCTGACGGCCACCCTCGAAAGGCTGCTCGGACCTGCGGAGCCGGGTGGTGTCGCGGCGTACGGGCGCGTCGCCCTGGCGTGCGTGGAGGGGCTGGGCGCGCTCGGCGATCCGCGCGCCGTACCCGTACTGACGGCCGCCCGCGCCGATCACCGGCTTGCCCCGGCTGCCGCGGCGGCACTCGGCCGGGTGGAACGGAGCGGGGAGGACAGCGGGAGCGCGGGCCGGGACGGAGGCTGAGGCGGGGACACGGAGGTCGGAGCGGGTGGTGCGCGCTCGCTCCGTCGTACGGCTGCGAACGCCGGACGTGGCTGCGGTGCCGGCCCGCATCGGGCCCCGCACCCGCTTCGCTCGGGAGCCGGTGCGCGGTGGTTTCCGGGCCGACCGGCGTGCGCCGGGCCTCAGTTGAGCGGAAGCGGCGCCCGTTCACCAGGGGTGAGCGGGCGCCGGGGCCTCAGCCCACCCAGGCCAGGGTGTCCGAGCCGCCCTCCTTCCAAGTGATGGTGACGGCGCCGCCGCCGTCCGACTTCGTGGCGATGCCGTTGATGAATTCCTCGTCCTCGCCCTCGCCGCACTTCAGCGCCAGCGCGAACTTCCCGTTGTTGGCGCTGTCCCCGATGCCGAGGCAGACGCCCTTGCCGCCGGCGTCGATCCAGGACACGCCGTGCTGGCCCTTCATCTCACCACTGGTCTGCTCCACGGCGATGGTCAGCGTCAGGGCCTCCTCGGACTGCCACTGACCGGTGAAGTCGTCCGCGGCGGGCTGGGGCCCGACGGTTTCTTCGTCGACCGGGTCCTCCGTGGGCTCCTCGGTCGGCTCCTCCGTCGGCTCGTCGGTCGGCTCCTCGGAAGGACCGGGGGAGGCGCTGCTGTCGGCGACCGGCTTCTTCCCACCGTCGTCATCGCCGAGCGCGAGGTAGACACCGCCGGCGATGAGCGCCACGGCCAGCACGCCACCGCCGATGATGGCGGCGAGCTTCTTCCCGGACGTCCCTCCGCCGTCCGGCGGGGGCGGCGGGTAGCCGCCGTAGGGAGGCTGTCCACCGTACGGGGGTTGCTGGCCGTAGCCCTGCTGCCAGCCGGGCTGCGGCGGTTGCTGCTGCGGGGGGTAGGCCCCGTAGCCCTGCTGCGGCGGCGGATAGGCGTAACGCGGCTGACCACCGGGAAATTGCGGCGCCCCGGCGGCCGGCGGTGCCTGCGGCGGTGTCGGGCCCTGCGGCGGCACGGGGCCTTGCGGGGGCGGGCCTTGTGCCGGCTGCCCCTGCGGAGGCGGGCCCTGTGCGGGCGGCCCCGGGGGAGGCGTGCCATGCGGAGGCGCCCCCTGCGGAGGTGTGCCCTGCACGGGCGGTCCGTTCGGGGTCTGCGGCGGCGGGCCGAACCCGTCCTGTGGGGGGTGACCGGGTGGCTGGGACATCAGGGTTTCCTCTTCGAACGAGCCCAGCGGCCGGGCAGCCTTCCCCCGCTCGTCCGGTGTCGCATACACCCGGAAGGCCCCCCGTCACCCCGGACCCGCCACGTCTCGGTCGGGTTCGGCCGTGGAGCGGGTGCGCTCTCATCATCCCCCACACCCGCACCCGGTGCACCGGCACCCCGACCGAATCCGCCGGGAACGGGCCTGTGTTGGATCCCGGCCCCGGAGCGGGCCTGTCCGCGTCGGTGGCCGGGGCCGGCGCGTACGGCGGGCATTTCCGGCTGCGGCAGCGGGGTGCGGCGGGGTGTACCGGGCGACGGTGTGCGGGCGCTCGGCGCGGACTCCTGCTGCCTGCGACGGCTCGGTCCGGTCAGCCGCTCATCGTCATGGACGGCTCATCGTCATAGAACCTGCTCAGAGCGAAGGGCGGCCTGCCCGCTACACGGCGTCAGTGGACTGTGCACCCGGCAGACGTTCACTGCCGTAGTCGGTCCACTTATCGCCGATTGGACTCGTTGTGGCTCTCAATGGCATTGCTACCGTCCCGGCATGCGAATTCACGTGGTCAACGCGTTCACTGATCGCCCGTTCGCCGGGAACCCCGCAGTGTGTGTCTCCTGCCCGCCGGGGAGTGGCCGGAAGAGTCCTGGATGCAGCGGGTTGCTGCCGAAATGAAGTACTCGGAAACTGCCTTCGCGCTCCCGCTGCCCGTCGAGGCCGGGGGTGAGACCGAGGCCGACTGGGCGATCCGTTGGTTCACCCCGCTCGCCGAGACAAATCTGTGCGGCCATGCCACATTGGCCACGGCGCACGTGGTGCGCTCGGAACTGGGACTCCTGGGTACCGTGCGGTTCAGCAGCCGGCAGAGCGGCATCCTCGTCACGCACGCCGACGAGAAGGGCAGCATCACGCTGGACTTTCCGGCAGCGCCCGGCGATGAAGTCCCCGTACCGGAAGGGCTGGCCCAAGCGCTCGCGGTCGAGCCCGAGGCCACCTTCCGTACCGGCGCGCTCGGCGATCTGCTGACGGTGCTGCCCGACGAGGCCACCGTCCGGGCCGTGGCTCCCGACCTGGACGCGGTGGCCGCCCTGACGCGCCGTGAGGGCCTGCGCGGTGTCATCATCACGGCCCCGGCAGTCGGGACCGGCCTGGGGTACGACTTCGTCTCCCGCTTCTTCTCACCGGCCGAGGGCATTCTCGAGGACCCGGTCACGGGCAGCGCCCACACCGCGCTCGCCCCTTACTGGTCGGCGCGACTCGGCCGCGACGGACTCACCGGCCTTCAGGCTTCCGCGCGTCCTGGCATGGTCCGGACCGCCGTGCACGGCGACCGCGTCCACCTCACCGGGAACGCCGTCACGATTCTGGACGGCACCCTGCACGTCTAGGCGGCGAGGTGCCTGTCCGGCCGATTCCGATGGCGAGTCGGAGTGCGTCAGTCGTGGCGGGCCGGCGAAGAGGGCAGCGTGGCTTCGGCTGTCACAGCTCGGAGTGCGCGCGCGCCGGTGCTGACGTCGGTTGATCGTTCGACATCGGGGCGGGTGGTCGAGGAGCATGCGCCCCGATGACAAGAACCGACACGCCACCCACGTGGGACGAACGTGCCTCGCTGACCACCTTCCTCGACTACGTGCGGGACACCGCCCGCATGAAGTGCGAGGGCGTCTCGCCGGACGATGCCCGCAAGGCGCCTCTGCCGGGATCTCCTCTGATGACGCTGTGCGGACTGATCGACCACCTCCGCTGGGTCGAGTACTACTGGTTCGAAGTGGTGTTTCTCGGCGCAGAGGACGCAGGGCCGTGGACGGAGGAGGACCCCGACCGGGAGATGCGCATCGCGGTCGATGTGCCGCTGGCGGACCTACTGGCGGAGTACGACGAGCAGTGCGCCCGCTACCGGGAACTGGTCGCCGCCCACGATCTGGACGCACCGGCTCAGCGCCCGATCCGCGACGGTCGGCGCGCCGGCCTCCGCTGGGTGGTGCTGCATCTGATCGAGGAGACCGCCCGCCACAACGGCCATCTCGACATCGTCCGGGAGTTGGTCGACGGCCGGACAGGTGCTTAGCACCGAGCCGGCCGCTCAGGAGCGGACCGAGCGGGCGGGGGAGACGTCTCCGTCCGATCTCCCCCACCGCGTCGTCGGCTCAGGTGCCGAGCGCGTGCCCGGTCGTTGCGTCAACATGGTCGGGGATCGCGCCGTGGCGATCGCCGACGGTCGGCGTCCCGGCCGGCTCGAACATCAGGATGGCCGCGCCGGACGGAGCGTACGGCTTGTGCTCCGTACCCCGGGGGACGGTGAAGACCGAACCCTGCGGAAGCAGGACCGTGCGCTCCCCGGCGGGCTCGCGCAAGGAGATGTGCAGCTCTCCGTCGAGCACCAGGAAGAACTCGTCGGTGTCGTCGTGGACGTGCCACAGGTGTTCGCCCTCGACCTTGGCGACGCGGACGTCGTAGTCGTTGACGCGGGTGACGATGCGGGGGCTCCACAGGGCGTCGAAGGAGGCCAGGGCCTTGCCGAGGGAAATGGGTTCGTCGCTCATGGAGCCATCCTGGGCCGTTCCGTCCGGAGCGGCTGGACGCACCGCTCACGGTGTCCGGTCTCGCGGCGTGTGCGGCGGTCGGTCCGGCGACGTTGCACCGCCGCTTCCGGGCCCAACTGGGCACCACGCCGCTGATGTGGCTGGCAGGAGAACGGCTCGCTCTGGCCTGCCGGTTGATCGAACGGGGGAGTCCGGCCTCGACGTGGTCGCGCGGCGCAGCGGGCTCGGTACCGCTGCCCATTTGCGTACGCTGATGCGGCGCGAAACCGGCATTACTCCGTCGTCGTACAAGCGCCGGTTCGGGCCCGGGATGGGTTGACGGCGGGGTCGGCCCCGTTGCTTTCGAGCGGAGACCGACCCCGCAGGCCACGGCCGTGCATGACGACCGATGCGCACGAACCGACCGGAGTGCCCCGGGCCGTCGAGCGCCGATTCCGTACCGATTGGTCATCCGGTCCGGCCGAGTACGGCTGCGATCCGGGCTGCCGCGGTGCCGAATCCGATGGGGCCGTAGGACGTGTACGGCAGGATTTCCACCGGGCGGTGCAGTTCGGATTCCGTGTAGCGGCGGCACCCCTGGTGCCAGATGAGAATACCGGCCATCCAGCTCTGCAGCCCGCCCGCATGGTCCGTGAGCGCGGAGCGAATCGTGGTGTCGAGGTTCAGGTCATCGAACAGTTGCGGTAGTTCGATGGAGACGATGCGCTCGAACTCACGCATGCGGGAATTGACCAGATCGCCGACGATGTCCAAGGCTTCGGTGGTGCCGCAGTCGAAAAAATTCTGGACGACGAGCACGCAGTTGTGGATCTCCCCCTCGAATTCGATCTCCTTCTGATACGAGAACAGGTCGTTGAGAAGGCCCGCGTAGTCCCCCGCAGCGTTCTCCAGCGCCTGTACCGGCCGGGTTCGGTAGACCTCGGCCGGCACAGTCCTGCCGTGGGACAGCCTGGAGAGTGTCATGGTGAAGTCGGCGCCGAAGGTCTTGCGGCGCATCTCGATGTAGTCGACCGGGTCGGGGATGCGGTTCTCCGCCTGGTTGGCCAGCTCCCACAGCCAACTGGCGGTCATCTCCTCGATGGTGCTGCGGAAGGTACGGCGTGCGCTCACGGTCATCGGGCCCGCGGTACGGGCCCAGAGGTCGGCCAGGCCCCTCTCCAGAGCGTTCACCGGAACAGCGGGCGTGGCGGGCTCGTGCTCCACCGGCATGAAGTCCGACAGCCGCGCGGTGCACGCTTTGGCCCCGGGCAGGTCGAGGGTGCGCCCGAAGACGACCGGGTAGTAGTCGTCCCCGTACGTGCCCCAGGTGAGCCAGCCCGTGGTCACGTCGAGCTGTTCCAGCGAGGCCTCGGGATGGATGCCGGCCGAACAGAGGGCCAGATCGAAGGCCCGGAGCTTGTGCTCGTCCCAGATCCCGGCATCGGGACTGCCGGGTGGCGCGCCCACCATCCCCGTTCGGCGCGCCCACTCCACGATCCGCTCGCGGGAGGTGTCCAGGTGCGGGCTGAGCCGAGTCGTGTAGGGCATACGGAGATCCGGGATTCGGACCGGCCCGACCTTTTGGTACGGCACGTGCAGATGGCGCTTGAGCCGGGCCGGTGCGGTGGCTGCCAGCGAGGCGGCGATCCGGGCCGCGGACGTGCCCGGGCCGGTGGGGCCCGCGGAGAATCCCGCCCCCGCCGGCGGGCCGGTGCGGGCGCCCGGTCCGCCGTTCATGTAGCGGCTGGAGCGGGTGTGCCACTCGTGGCCGCCCGACTGCCAGTCCTGCAGCCCCTTGACGTACATCAGGACGTCCGCGCAGGACTTCGGGTCCAGGTGGTGTTCGGCGAACAGCGGCGGCAGTTCCGTGCAGGTGGTGTGCTCGAACTGATGCAGCCGGGAGGTGATCAGGTCGTTGACGGCCTCGGCGGCCTGCTGGGTGTCGCAGCCGAGAAACCGCTCGAAGACCAGGACCCCGTTGGACAGCTCGCCCTCGTCCTCGACCTCGCGCTGGTAGGAGAAGAGGTCGTTGCGCAGATGCACCGCATCGGCGAAGGCGTCCCTGAGCACCCGCATCGGCCGGCTCGCCGCGATGCTCTCGGGGACCTCGGCGCCCGTGGCGAACTCCACCAGGCCGGCGGACCAGGGCGCACCGCCGACCTTGCGGCGCATCTCGATGTACTCCAGCGGGTTGGCGACCCGCCCCGCGCTGATGTTGGCCAGCTCCCACATGCTTTCCTCAAGCAGGTGCCGGGTGGCCTCGGCGAACCGGCGGCACCAGCCGTCCGACATGGCCGAGACCGTGTGTGCCCACAGGTCGGCCAGCCCCCGTTCCACGGCGTTCTCCGGCGCGGCGGCGGGTGTCCCGGCCGGATGCAGCGGCATGAAGGCCCGCAGCCGGTCGAGGTAGGCCCTGGCGCCGGCCGTGTCCCGGCCGCGTTTGAAGCTCTCCAGGAAGTGGTCGTCGAAGAAGAAGACCCAGACGTACCAGTCGGTGACCGTGGCCAGTCGTGCGGCCGGCGCGTCGGGATGGGTGTGGGCGCAGAGCAGGGCGTAGTCGTGGGAATCGAAGTCCTCTTCGCCCCAGATCCCCGATCCCTCGATCATCCCCATGTCCCGGGCCCACTGCTTGGAGTGGGCCCGGGCCGCCTCCAGTCCGGGGTTCAGCCGCGCCGGGTACGGCTCGTAGAAGGCCGGCAGTTCGAAGGGCTGTGACATCCGGGTCTCCCCTTTCCTCGTGTCGCGGTGCCGCCGCTAGTCCCGTCCGGAGGAGATCTCGACGTTCTCCAGAACGCCGAGCGCGTCGGGCACGAGGACGGCGGCGGAGTAGTAGGTGGTGGCGAGGTAGGAGATGACCGCCTTCTCGTCGATGCTCATGAACCGCACGGACAGTCCCGGCTCGTACTCGTCGGGGATGCCCGTCTGGTGCAGGCCGATGACGCCTTGCTCCTCCTCCCCGGTACGCATGACGATGACGGAACTGGTGCGCTCCTTCGTGATGGGGATCTTGTTGCAGGGCAGGATGGGCACCCCGCGCCAGGCCGGGACGTGGTGGCCCATCAGGTCCACGTGGTCCGGATAGAGACCGCGGGAGTTCAGCTCGCGGCCGATGGCGGCGATGGTGCGCGGGTGGGCGAGGAAGAACCTGGAGCCCCGGCGGCGGCTCAGCAGCTCGTCGAGGTCGTCGGGAGTGGGCGGGCCGGAGTGGGTCTGGATCCGCTGGTTGTACTCGGCGTTGTGCAACAGGCCGAACTCGGGATTGTTGACCAGCTCGTGTTCCTGCCGCTCGCGCAGCGCCTCGACGGTGAGCCGCAGTTGCTGCTCGGTCTGGTTCATCGGCTTGTTGTAGAGGTCGGCCACCCGGCTGTGCACCCGCAGCACGGTCTGGGCGACGCTCAGCTCGTACTCGCGCGGATTGAGTTCGTAGTCGACGAAGGCGCCCGGCAGCTCGGCCTCGCCGGAGTGGCTGGACGCCACGCTGATCTCGGCCTCACCGCGGCCGTTCTGCCGCTGCCGGGGTAGGGAGGCGAACGCTGTCACGTGGGCCTGCAAGGCCGGTGAGCCGGCCAGCAGCGAGACGAACTCCCGCTTCGGCAGGCTCAGCAGCGTGCCACCGGTGACGGCCTTGAGGGTGTACTCCCAGGTCGCGTCGTCGCTGAGCAGACCCTGCTCGCCGACATGGTCGCCGTCGCCGATCATCCCCAACCGGGTGGGCTCGCCGTACGCGCCGCTGCCGGTCTTCTGCACCTTGCCGTGCGCGAGCAGATGGACGTGGTCGACCGGGGTGCCCTCCTCGACGAGCACCTCCCCGGCTTCGAAGTCGCGCTGGGCGAAACGGCGGGCGAGGGTGGTCAGCGTCTCCACGTCGTCGAAGCCGCGTAGTACGGCGAGCTCACCGAGTTCACGCGGAATGACCTGAACCCGCGAGCCGGTCTTGACGAATTCCACGCGTCCGTCCCCGACGGTGTAGGCCAGGCGTCGGTTGACCCGGTAGACACCGCCCTCCGTCTGCACCCAGGGCAGCACCTTGAGCAGCCAGCGCGAAGTGATCCCCTGCATCTGGGGAACGGATTTGGTAGTGGTGGCCAGATTGCGCGCGGCCGCAGTGCTGAGGCTGTGCTTCATTGCCTGCTGCTACCGACATCGTCCGATCTCCTTCGGTGACGTGCTCGATGGTTCGGGCATACGCGAAATCCCCGGTTCCCGGACAGCGGGAGTCGAGGTCTGCAGCGCTCGCTCAGGAGGCTAGGCCAGGAATTCAGTGCAGAGCCAAATACTGAGTTCGCATCACCACATCGGACGCTCTTACCACTCCCCACGTTTATGACCGTGTCCGGTGGAACCGGAAGTACGGCTTCAGGTAGTGCCGTTCAGGCGCACGGATCCATCTGCCGGGCGGTGAAATCGGGGAGGTGGGGAGACGGGGCTTCATCGGGCCTATGAGGTGAGGTATCAGCCGCGGGGCAGTGGCCCCGTGGCCGAGTTGCGCACCGGCAGTGCGTATCAGCGTGGATTGATGTATCAGACTTGGCTGATGTAACGTCGCAGCGGTTGGTCCCTGAGAATCCGGGGACGGCCTGTTCCTGGAAGGGGTCCTGAATGTCTGCTGTCGAGGTGTACGACCCGGCGATGTGCTGTTCGACCGGTGTCTGCGGGCCTTCGGTCGACCCGGCGCTGACGCAGTTCGCCGCCGACGTCGAATGGCTCGGCACTGCCGGGATCGAGGTGAACCGGTTCGGGCTGTCCACCGAGCCCGGCAAGTTCGTCGAGGACACCCAGGTGAAGGCCCTGCTTCAGGAGAAGGGCGACGACGCACTGCCCGCCGTGCTGGTCGGCGGAGTGCTGCGCTGCTCCGGGCGGTACCCCACCCGTGTGGAACTCGCCGAATGGACCGAGGTCCCCACCGAGCGCCCCGGTCTGCCGATGGCCGAGGACACCGGTGCCGGCGGCGGTTGCGGCTGCGGCCCCGAGGGCTGCTGACATGACGCTCGGGGCACCGTCCGATGTCCTTGGTGGTCTGCGCGCTGCCGCGACGCCGTATCTGTTCTTCACCGGCAAGGGCGGAGTCGGCAAGACGTCGACCGCGTCCGCGACTGCCGTGGGGCTGGCCGACGCCGGCCGGCAGGTACTCCTCGTCAGCACCGACCCGGCCTCCAACCTCGACGAAGTCCTGGGCGCACCCGCGGGACAGAACCCGACGCCCGTCCCCGGGGCGCCGGGGTTGCACGCGATGAACATCGATCCGGCCGCCGCCGCGGCGCAGTACCGCGAGAAGGTCATCGGTCCCTACCGGGCCGCTCTGCCGGCCTCGGCGGTCAGCCAGATCGAAGAGCAGCTGTCCGGTGCCTGCACCGTTGAGATCGCCGCCTTCAACGAGTTCGTCGCGCTGCTCACCGACCCGGAGATCACGGCGCGCTTCGACCACGTCGTGTTCGACACGGCCCCGACCGGGCACACGCTGCGGCTGCTCAGCCTGCCGGCCGCGTGGTCGGACTTCCTGATCACCAACCCCGGCGGCGCCTCCTGCATCGGGCCGCTGTCCGAGCTGGGCGGCCAGCAGCAGCGGTACGCACAGGCGATGGAGGCGCTCGCCGATCCGGCGCGTACCACGGTCGCCCTGGTCACCCGCCCGGATACCGGCCCACTGGGCGAGGCCGGCCGCACGGCCGCGGAGCTCGGCGCTCTCGGCATCAGCCGGCAGCGGTTGATCGTCAACGGCGTGTTCACCGCTGAGCGTCGGGACGACCCGCTCGCCGTCGCCTGGCAGCGGCGCGCCGAAGAGGCTCTCGACCACTTGCCCGCCGACCTGGCCGGCATCACCGAGGTCGACCGGGTACCGCTGCTGCCCGTACCGCCGATCGGGCTCCCCGCGCTGCGCTCCATGCTCGGCGCGCCCGTCAGGCAGCCGGCGCCCGAAGCAGCCACGGCGGCCTCCGGTGATCTGCTCGGGGACAAGGGCACGGGGCTGGGATCAGTGGTGGACGAGATCGCCGCCGGCGGCCGCGGCCTGGTGATGGCGATGGGGAAGGGCGGCGTCGGGAAGACCACCGTGGCCGCGGCGATCGCCGCCGACCTCGCCCGCCGGGGGCACCCGGTCACGCTGACCACCACCGACCCCGCGGCGCACGTGGACTCGGTCGCCGGAGCCGGCGCCGGGGCTTCGGCCGGGGCCGCGAATCTGCGGATAACCCGTATCGACCCGGCCGCCGAGACCGCGGCGTACACCGCCGCTGTACTGGCGGAGGCCGGTGCCGCCCTGGATTCGGACGCGCGCAGGCTGATGGCGGAGGACCTGGAGTCGCCGTGCACGGAGGAGCTCGCGGTCTTCTTCGCCTTCGCCCGCACCGTGGCCGAGGCCGCCGACCGGTTCGTCGTGGTCGACACCGCGCCCACCGGGCACACGCTGCTGCTGCTCGACGCCTCCAGGAACTATCAGCGCCAACTCTCGCGGCAGACGGGACAGACGCCGCCGGCCGAGGCCGTGGAACTGCTGAACCGGCTGACCGACCCCGACTACACCCGGATTCTGCTGGTGACGCTGCCGGAGGCGACTCCGGTGCACGAGGCCGCGGGGTTGCAGGCCGACCTGACCCGGGCCGGCATCAAGCCCTTCGCCTGGGTGGTCAACCAGAGCCTCGCCGCCGCCTCGCCCGTCGACCCTCTGCTGGCCGCCAAGGCCGGGGCCGAGCGCCGCTACCTGGCCGAGGTCGTCACCGAGCACGCCGAGCGCACCGCCGTTCTGCCCTGGACGGCCGAGGCGCCCATCGGCATGGAGAAGCTGATCGAACTGGCGGCTGGAGGACGGTAGCCGGGCGGGCCTGCGGGCCGGCCCCCGCGGGCCCGGCACGCAGGTCGATCCTGCGTGCCGTCCGTCGACCACCGCCGTCAGCCGGTCCTACGTTGTTGGCGGGTCGGAGAGTCGGCGGCGAGCCCGATAACGGGGCCGGGCCTACCCGGTGGGCCGCTGGGCTCCGCCCGGGAGCCGGTACACCACGCTGGCGCGGAGCGGCCCGTCGGGCACGCTCGGGTCGTCGAAGTCCTCGGCGGGGTCGTGGGTCATACCGATGCGGCGCATCACCGCCTGTGAACGGAGGTTGGTGGCCGCCGTCACGGCAAGGATTTCCGGCAGGGCGAGCGTGGTGAATCCGAACGTCACAGCGGCCAGTGCGGCCTCGGTGGCATAGCCGCGCCCCCAGGCCGAACGGGCCAGCCGCCAGCCGGCCTCCACTCCCGTAAAAGGCATGTCCTCGTCCACCGGATCCAGTCCGGTGAACCCGATGAACTCGCCGGTGGCCGTCACCTCGACGGCCCACCAGCCCCAGCCCCGCTGATCGAGATCGG
>DOWQ01000343.1:23594-30013 GCA_003519485.1 Streptomyces sp.
CGGTCCGTGCACATGCCGAAGACGTCGCCCCACATCTGCTTCTCCAGCGGGACCGAGACAGTGCCGTCGGCGGAGAGCTTGTCCCAGTAGCCGCGCAGCTCGTCCGCGTTCTCCCCGCTCACGCTCACCGAGATGTTGGTTCCGGGTCTGTACTCCATCCCCGGCGGAGTGTCGGCAGCCATGAGCATGAAGCCACTGTCGGTCTCGAGCATGCTGTGCATGATCTTGTCGGCGGCGGCTCCGGCCTCCTTCTCGCCGAAGTCGCCGAATGTGTTCACCTTCAGGGTCCCGCCGAAGACTCTTTGGTAGAACTCCATGGCCTGCCGGGCGTCGCCGTCGAAGCTGATGTACGGGTTGAGANNGATTAGGCGATGTGCTGCCGACGTCCGGGGCGACTCCCCGGACGTCGAAAGATCGTCCTGTTGCCGCAACAGTCCACCAAGTTGCATCAGGGCCCCTGCGCAGCTCAGCCGGCCAGCGCGGCGAACCCGTTCAGCGTCCCGGTCCATCCGCCGGGGGAGTCGAAGGCCTGGCGCATCATGTCGGCATGCTCGCCGTACCGCTCCAGATGGCGGTGGGCGAGCTCCACCCGGGTACGGCCCGCCCCCTCGTCGATGAAGTCGACCTCGACCTCCGTCAGGAACGAGGGGTCGTACTGCCATGCGGCGGTGATCTGCCACATCAGCACCAGGCGCCCGGGAGGCGTCCACTGTGCGACCCGCCCCCACGGGCATTCGCTCCCGTCGACGCCGCGCTCGAACCAGCGGCCGCCCTCCCGCGGCTCGATGACGACCTCCGCGAGATCCGTCGTGCCGATCGAGTGCTCCGACGGCCAGAACTCCGTCATCCTCTCGGTGAACAACTCGAACGCCTTTGCCGGGTCGATCGGCACGCTCACGGAGCGGCGGACGACGACCTCGGTGGTCGGTTCCGATGACATGTCGGATCTCCTTTCCCGGAAGCCGCGTCCGAGGCCGCTTCCGCCTCGGCAAGTGCGGCGAGATTGTTCAGCGTCGTGGACCACAAGCCGTCGAGATAGCCGCGCAACGCCTCCAGCCCGGCGGGGTGGATCCGGTAGAGACGACGGGTGCCCGCCGTCGACTCGACGACCAGTTCGGCCTGCTTGAGTGCCCGCAGATGCTGCGAGACCGCCGGCCGGGAGATGGGCAGCTGCTCGGCGAGCACGCCCACGGGCAGTGGTCCGTCGGCGAGCCGCTCGAGGATGTGGCGCCGGGAGGCGTCACCCAGAGCGTCGAGCACAGTCCCAGCAGAAGCCATGTCTGTAAGTCTGTGCTTACCGAAGCGGGCGGGTCAAGCGTAAGTGGATGCTTACCGAGGTCGGCCCCGTCTCCTCGGCGTGTTCTGACGTGACACGTAAATCGAACACACGATCTAATGCAAGTATGGACGTCACCGCCTTTCCCCACGACCTGGTCCAGGCCCAACGCGACTGGAACGCCACGTACCAGGCACTCGCCGCTACCCGCTCGCAGAGCCACACCGCGCTGCGCCGTGACCTGCTGCGGCTCTCGGTCCGGATCCGGGGACACCCGTTCTGGCGGGCCTGCCCTGTCGGGGTGCCGGCGGCCAGGGTCCGGCTGCGCCAGGAGGCCCGCGCCTCCGCCCCGGTGGAGGTCCTGCCTCGCTGAGGTCCGGGTGAGGGCTACGGAGTCGTGCCGTCGGTGGCGAGTGCGGCCGTAGAGTCCGCAGGCCGACGCAGGCCCCCAGCGGGCGGGGATTCCGCACCCGCGGCCTCGGCGCAGTCGGCCAGGAGCCGGTACAGGGCGCGATCGGCTTCTGCCGTGGANNTCACCGTCCCGGCTTCCGCCGGGTTCGGAGCGGGACGCCGCATCACCGCACGCCTTCGCCGCCGGGCCCACCACTTCGTGTGACGGCCCGCCGTGGACGTCCCGCAGATGGCGTCCAAGCAGTGCAGTTCGATGCCGGCATCGGCGCCGGGTGCGGTCGATGAGGCGGCGAGCAAGGCCGGGGCCAGGTCGAGCAGGCCGGACCGCGCCCTGTCGCTCGTCGCGTCATTCACCGCACGCGCCAGCGAAGCCAGCAGCGGGTGGACGCCCGCCGGGTTGTCACTGAACGGGGCACCGGCGAGCGTGGACACGTACTCCATCAAGCACATGCCGCTCTCCGGGGACAGGTGCGCATACGGGCGCAGGCCGGCGGGGTGCCGCTGCTGACCGGTCATGGGGTTCACCTCCGGGATTTTCAGAAGAGTGGCGTCAGCTGCCCAACAGCAGGTGGAGGAGCCAGTAGGTGATGGCCGCGATGACGGCGGCACCGGGCATCGTGCAGACCCACGCCACTCCGATGTTGCGGGCGACGCCCCAGCGGACGGCCGACAGCCGGCGGGTGGACCCGGCGCCGAGGATCGCCGAGGTGATGGTGTGGGTGGTGGAGACCGGGGCATGCCAGATGAACGCGGTGGCGTAGAGCACGGTCGCGGCTGCGCTCTCTGCCGCGAAACCGCGTGGCGGATCGAGGTCGACGATCCGTCGCCCCAGGGTCCGGATGATGCGCCAGCCGCCCGCGTAGGTGCCGGCCGCCAGCGCGGCGGCCACGGCGAAGATGACCCACAGCGGAACCTCGAAGCCCTCCTGATGACCCGCGGTGACCAGGGCGAGGACGATCACGCCCATGGTCTTCTGCGCGTCCTGCAGCCCGTGGCCCAGTCCCATGGCCGCGGCGGAGACCGACTGGGCGATACGGAACCCTCGGCCGGTTCTGCTGGGACTGGAGCGCCGGAAGATCCACAGAATGGCCACGTGGACCGAGTAGCCGAGCGCGATGCCGAGAATGGGTGACAGCAGCATGGGGAGGACCACTTTCGCCACCACACCGTTCCAGAGGACACCGCTGGTCGCAGCCAGGGCCGCCCCGACCAGGCCACCGATCAGGGCATGAGAGGAGGAGGTCGGCAGCCCGAGCCGCCAGGTGAAGATGTTCCAGAGGATCGCACCGGCGAGCGCCGCCCCGACCACGGTGAGGCCGTGGGCGCCGGCCGGGGTGGCGATGATGTCGGCTCCGACCGTTTTGGCCACGCCCGTCCCCAGGAAGGCACCCACCAGGTTCATGACCGCCGCGAGGGCGAGAGCTGCTCGCGGTGTCAGCGCGCGGGTGGAGACGGATGTTGCGATGGCGTTGGCGGCGTCGTGGAAGCCGTTCGTGAAGTCGAAGGTCAAGGCGACCACCACGATGGCGACCAGTGCGACGAGGTCCGCGTCCATCGACAAGCCTTCTCTTGCGGGTCGGGTGCTCGCGGGCGGCGGGCGGGCCGGCCGCAGCTCGGCTGCGCGACCATGGAGTCAGGTCCCCATGGTGGCGCGTCGGTACGGATGCTACGTGTCGCCGCCCGCGGGACCCGGCCCCGACTCACCCCGGCGGCTCCGTGCAGCCCCTTGAGTACGTGTGCCGCGTCGTGGTCGACACCTCGCAAGGGGCAGAGGCGTTGCTGTGCTGCCCACTCCGGACCGACGAGGACCGGACCACGTTCAGCCGGGAGTGCCGCCATTCGGCCGAGTCCGGTCTGACCGAATGAGATCCCTGGCCCCGGCTTGCGTGATCGGGAGCGGGGTGTTCGTGCTGCCGGTCATGGCTACCACTGTTCGAAGGACCAGCCGGGGTGACAGGCACTCAGATACGGACGGTGTGCGTCCCAGTCACCGGCGGCCAGTGCCCGCACCCGGTGCGGCGCGATCTGGCCGGCCTCGTCGATCTCGAATCCCCAGGAGAAGCCGGCCAACGGCACGACATGCCGTTCAGCCTGCTCGAGCGGAGTCCGGGCCAGGAAGCTGTGGGCGAGCCACACCAGCGGCTCGCGCTCGTCCCGCGAGGGGGCGTCGAACAGCGTGGGTTTGATGCCGAAGAAGGCGTAAGGGGAAGGTGCGTCCTCGAACAGGAAGAACGGGTCCATCTCGAAGGCCTTCCCGCGGGAGGCACTGTCCGTCGACTGAACCAGTTGTACCCAACCGAACATCGCGCGATAGCCCCGGCCGGGATGGTCGACAACGGCACTGCAGCATGGGAAACCGCGGGCTCCTGGAAATTTGCCGACCGCCTCGGGCTCATCGACGCGTTCGACGGACACCGTCACGGTTCCCGCCACACCCTCGTGAACAAAAGGAAGGATCACGCCCACACACTGCCCACGGTCTGCCTCAGCGAACAAGAGGCAAGCCTGGACAACGTTCGAGGGGCCGGTCCGGGCGGTTCTGTGAGGAGTGTCCTGCGCTCACCAGAGGGTGTCCAGGCTGTGCGGCACGGCCGGTCACCGGCCTCGGACCCCGCGGCAGGCGGGTACAGCGCGGCGCGGTCCCAAGCGCGGACCCGGCTGGAATACGGTGGCCCCACCCCCACCCCCACCCCGACCCCCACCCCGACTCCGGCAACCCGCGTGCCCCGCGCCTCTGGAGGAGACCGTGAGCGACCGAAGCCCTCAGGTGCTCGTTTTCGACGTCAACGAGACACTCAGCGACATGAGCTCACTGCGGACCCGCCTCGAAGAAGTCGGCGCTCCGCCACATCTGCTCCCCGTCTGGTTCGCCGGCGTGCTGCGCGACGGATTCGCGCTCACGGCTGCCGGGGCCTTCGCGGAATTCTCCGCCGTGGCCCGGGACGGCCTCCGGGCGCTGCTGCCGGGCATCGAGGGATGGACGGGGGACGCCGAGGCAGCGGCGCGGCATGTCCTGGACGGCTTCGCGGAACTGGAGGTGCATCCCGATGTCCCCGACGGCGTACGGGCTCTGCACCAGGCGGGATTCCGGCTGGTGACGATGACCAACGGCCGCTCCTCCCTCACCGAGCGGCTCCTCGCGCGAGCCGGACTTCTGCACTGCTTCGAGGTGCTGCTGGACGTGAGCGGGCCGCAGTGCTGGAAGCCCGCCCCGGCGGCCTACCGGTACGCCGTGGAACGGACCGGTGTGCGACCGGACCGGGCGGTGCTGGTCGCCGTCCACCCGTGGGACATCGACGGTGCGCAGCGGGCCGGACTCGGCGGCGCATGGCTGCGACGGGGCGCGGCGGCGTATCCGGACGTCATGCTCGCCCCGACGTACACGGCCCCGGACCTGCGGGGACTCGCGGAAGCACTCGGCCGGGCCGGTCGTCCCGCAGGCGGAGCCGAAGCCGGTCCGGCTCAGCAGGGGTGAGCGCCGGCCGGCAGCGAGGCGAGCCAGCCGGTCAGGAGCCGGCCGGTCTCGGAGGGGCGCTCCTGCTGGATCCAGTGGCCGCAGCCGTCGAGGATCCGGGAGGAGACCAGGCCGGGCAGCGTGGTGGGGTACGCCTTGATCGCATCGGCCATCCAGGTGGTGGAGGCGTCCAGGGCGCCGCCGATGAACAGGGACGGCTGGGTGATGGGTGCGCCGTCGAAGCCGGCGAGGTCTTCCCAGTCCCGGTCCATGTTCCGGTAGCGGCCCAGGGCCCCGCTCATGCCGGTCCGCTCGAACTCCCCGGCGTAGAAGTCGAGATCGTCCTCGCTGAGCCAGCCGGGCCGCGGGCCGGTGGGAAAGCGTTCGCGCAGCGTCCCGCCCCGGCTGACGAAGTGCGGGCCGGGCACTCCGGGCGCGGGCATGGGGTCCGCGGACAGGGCGGCGTAGAAGCCCGCGAGCCAGCCGCGCACGTCGGGTTCGATCTCGGCCTCGGCGCGGCCGGGCTCCTGGAAGTAGGAGACGTAGAACTCCTCTTCCTCCTCGCCCATCTGTGCGAAGACCTCGCTGGGCCTCGGTCCGCCGCGCGGGGCGTACGGAACACTGAGCAGCCCCACGGCGCGGAAGACATCCGGCCTGAGCAGAGCGGAGTCGGCGGCGATGGTCGCCCCCCAGTCGTGGCCGACGATCACTGCTGACTGCTCGCCCAGGGCGTGCACCACCGCGGCGTTGTCCGCCACCAGCTCCAGCATCCGGTACGCGTCCGGGCTCGCGGGCCGGGAGGAACGGCCGTAACCGCGGACGTCGATGGCGACCGCGCGGTATCCGGCCGCCGCCAGGACCGGCAGCTGGTGGCGCCAGGAGTACCAGGATTCCGGAAAGCCGTGCACGAGCAGCACCAGCGGCCCGGTGCCCTGCTCGACCAAGTGGATCCGGCCCGCCGGTGAGGGGACCAGCCGGTGCGTGACGTCCGCGGTCTTCTGCGACATGAATTCTCCCGGGCTCGATCTGCCATGGGCCGAGTTGCGTGCCCCGATCATGCGGGGAGCGGCGCGGGAGTGGCGAGCCTTGTTGCCGCTTCGGCAAACGGGACGGCGACGGCGACGGCGACAGGTGCTGGGCGCTGGGCCGTCATGCGTCGTCCTGGTCGGACGGTTCGACCGCGTCCAGCCTGCGTCGCAGGTGGGCCCGTTCCGGTTCGGTGCCGGCCAGGTCCAGGGCCTGGCGGTAGGCCGCCGCGGCCTCGGGGAGCCGGCCGAG
>DOWQ01000113.1 GCA_003519485.1 Streptomyces sp.
CAGGGACGCGTGTTCATCTGGCTGGCCGCCTTCTTCCTGGCCGTGGCGGTCGTCTACGGCCTGTGGTCCAAGGAGCCCGTCGGCACCACGGCGCTGTTCCTCGCCTTCGGCCTGAGCATCATGATCGGCTTCTATCTGGCGTTCACCGCACGCCGGGTGGACACCGGTGCGCAGGACAACCACGAGGCGGACGTCGCCGACGACGCCGGCGAGCTGGGTTTCTTCAGCCCGCACAGCTGGCAGCCGCTGCTGCTGTCCGTCGGTGCCGCACTCGCCTTCATGGGAGTCGTCTTCGGCTGGTGGCTGCTGTTCTTCTCGCTGCCGATCCTCTTCATGGGGCTCTTCGGCTGGGTGTTCGAGTACTACCGGGGCGAGAACCAGAACCAGTAGCACGAATGGCGCAGCGCGCGTGCTGTACGGCGCGGCGCAGCACAGCACGTCAAGGGTCGGGCCCGGAGGCTTTCGCTTCCGGGCCCGACCCGTTTGGCCCATCCGACGCGCCGACTCGGGCTTCTTTTCGTAATTTGTGACCATGAGTCACACCTCACGAATACAGGCGGAGCGCATACGGACGGTCCTGGGAAGCGGCCTGCTGATAGGCGGCCTGGTTGCGGGAGCCGCTGCCTGCGGTGACTCCGACAACCACCTCCTGACCGCCAAGCCGTACGACGCGACCGGACAGATAGCCTTCAGCGGCGACGAGGACGAGGGTCGCAAGCTCGACCCGGACCGGCCCCTGGAGGTCAGCGCCAAGGGCGATGACGGCCGGATCACCGACGTGACCGCCACCGACACGGCCGGGCACCGAATACGCGGCGAGCTCAGCGAGGACGGCACCCGCTGGAAGAGCACCTCCCCGCTCGCGGCGGGCGTCCGCTACACGCTCCGGGTCAGCACCGAGGACGGTGAGGGCGCCCCGGGCCGCCGCATCATCGAGTTCGAGACCGCCCCGGCCGACCAGCGGCTGCGCGTCGCCTTCGGCCCCGACAGCGGTACGTACGGCGTCGGCCAGCCCGTCACCGCCGAGCTCAGCCGTTCCGTCCGGGACCGCGAGGCACGCGGCCGGATCGAGAGCTCCCTGAAGGTCACCTCGGAGCCGCAGGTGGCCGGCTCCTGGCACTGGGTGGACGACAAGACCCTGCACTACCGGCCGCGCGAGTTCTGGCCCGCACACGCCACCATCGAGGTCAGCAGCGCCCTCGACGGCGTCAAGGTCACCGGCAGCCTCTACGGCGGCTCCTCGAAGCCGCTCAAGATCCGTACGGGCGCCCGGCTGGAGGCCGTCACCGACGCCCGCACCCACACCATGACCGTCAAACGCGATGGCAAGGTCATCCGCGTGCTGCCGGTGACGACCGGGAAACCCGGATTCGACACGCGCAATGGCGTCAAGACGATTCTCGCCAAGGAGGCGTACGTCCGGATGCGCGGCACCAGTGTGGGAATCGCCGCGGGCAGCTCCGAGTCCTACGACCTGCCCGTGCGCTGGGCGGCCCGGGTGACCTGGAGCGGCGAGTACGTCCACGCGGCGCCCTGGTCCACCGGCTCGCAGGGGTCCGCGAACGTCAGCCACGGCTGTACGGGCATGAGCACCTCGGACGCCCAGTGGTTCTTCGAGACCGTGCGGGTCGGCGACATCGTCACGGTCGTCGGCAGCGGCGGCGACACGATGACGCCCTTCGACAACGGGTTCGGCGACTGGAACATGGACTGGGCGGAGTGGAAGGCGGGCAGCGCCCTGCACGGCTCCGGTCCTCCCGACGGGGGCGGACCCGCGGAGGCGGCCAGACTCCGGCCGCTGGTCTGACCCACCCTGGTCCGACCCACGACAGCCGGGCCGCCCTCACGGGGCGGCCCGGCTGTCTCGTGGCGCATGGGGGCCGCCCGGGCCCTGCGGGAGGTTTGCGGCGCTCCTGACCGTCCCGGTCAGGCTTCGACGGGGAGGCGGGTGCGGAGGAGCGCTGCCAGGGAGTCGGCGAACTCCACCGGGTCGACCGGGTGCGTCACCGCAGCCTCCGCGCGGCTCCAGGTGGCCAGCCAGGCGTCCTGCGGGCGGCCCATGAGCAGCAGCACGGGCGGGCAGTCGAAGATCTCGTCCTTGATCTGCCGGCAGACGCCCATGCCGCCCGCGGGCGCCGTCTCGCCGTCCAGCACGCAGACGTCCACGCCGCCGGCGTCCAGGGCGCTCAGGACGGCGGGGAGGGTGGCGCACTCCAGGAACTCCACCCGGGGTACGTCCGCGGCGGGGCGGCGCCCGGCCGCGAGCCGTACCTGCTCGCGGGTGCTCGCGTTGTCGCTGTAGACCAGCACCGTGGCGGTCGGCTGCATCGTTCCTCCAGGCTTGCGGCGTGCGGTCAGCAAAGTTCGGGTGGAGCCGTTGCCACGGATGCTACTCCGCACGGGCCCGGCGGCGGAGGCGCGTCGGCGATCACGTTCGGCGGACGTGCCGTCAGGGGCCTCGGAGGCGGCCGCGGGAGGGGTCCGGAAGCCCCGCTTCCCCCTTTAGGGGGACCGCCGCGGTGGGCCGGACGTGGAGGGCGCACCGCTCGGACACACCGAACGGCACCCCCGGGGGTGAGTGCTGGATAAGCGACCGACATAATGTCGGTCGTGGCAGCAACGACAGTAGATACCGGGCACGCGCACCCGTCGGTCAATCGACCGAACCTCACCAGCGTCGGAACCATCATCTGGCTGAGTTCCGAGCTGATGTTCTTCGCGGCCCTCTTCGCGATGTACTTCACCCTGCGATCGGTGACCGGAGCCGAGTTCTGGACGGAGAAGGCGGCAACGCTGAACTTCCCGTTCTCGGCTACGAACACCACGATCCTGGTGCTCTCCTCCCTCACCTGCCAGCTCGGCGTGTTCGCCGCCGAGCGGGGCGACGTGAAGAAGCTGCGCGCCTGGTTCGTGGTCACGTTCGTGATGGGCTCCGTCTTCATCGGCGGCCAGGTGCTCGAGTACACCGAGCTGGTCAAGCATGAGGGCCTCTCGCTCTCCTCCGACGCGTACGGCTCGGCGTTCTACCTGACCACCGGCTTCCACGGACTGCATGTGACGGGCGGACTCATCGCCTTCCTGCTGGTCCTGGCCCGGACGTACGCGGCCAAAAGATTCACCCACGAACAGGCCACATCGGCCATTGTCGTGTCCTATTACTGGCACTTCGTCGATGTTGTCTGGATCGGCCTCTTCGCCACGATCTACATGATCAAGTGACCGGGTCGGCCGGGCCCGACATACATAGCCAGAAGCATCGACGCAGAAGATCCTGACACCGGGGTAATCCGTGAAAAAGCTCTCCGCACGACGGCGCCATCCGCTGGCGGCGCTCGTCGTCCTACTCTTCGCGCTGGCGGTCACCGGGGGGCTGTACGCCGCGTTCGCACCGGCGGACAAGGCCCAGGCCGACACCGCCGCGCAGTCCCTTGCCATCGAGGAGGGCAAGAAGCTCTACGCCGTCGGCTGCGCGAGCTGCCACGGCACCGGCGGTCAGGGCTCCTCCGACGGGCCGAGCCTCGTCGGAGTCGGCGCTGCCGCAGTGGACTTCCAGGTCGGAACCGGCAGGATGCCGCTCCAGCAGCCCGGCGCCCAGGCGCCGGAGAAGCCGGCGGTCTACTCGCAGGCCGAGATCGACCAGATGGCGGCGTACGTCGGTTCGCTCGGCGCCGGCCCGGCTGTGCCCGGCCCGGAGCAGTACAACCCCGAGGGCGCGGACATCGCGAACGGGGGGCAGCTCTTCCGGACGAACTGCGCGCAGTGCCACAACTTCACCGGTGAGGGCGGCGCCCTGACCGAGGGCAAGTACGCCCCGGAGCTCGAGGACGTCGACCCCAAGCATCTCTACGAGGCCATGGATACCGGCCCGCAGGCGATGCCGGTCTTCCCCGACACGCTGCTGCCGGAGCAGGAGAAGCGGGACATCATCGCTTACCTCGACACCGTCAACAGCAGTAAGTCGGTCAGCCCCGGTGGCTTGTCCCTCGGCGGGTTCGGCCCGGTCACCGAGGGCCTGTTCGCCTGGACCTTCGGCCTCGGCGCCATGATCGCCGTCGCCATCTGGGTCGCCGCCCGGACCGCAAAGGCCAGGAAGTCATGAGTCAGACGGGATCCTCCAAAGACGTGTCCGAAGAAACCCTGCCAAGTGAGCAGGCAACGGCTCACGAGGGCGTGGTGCAGACCGCGGACGACCCGTTCGCGGACCCGGGGCTGCCGCCCCACGAGCACCGCGTCCAGGACATCGACGAGCGGGCCGCCAAGCGCTCCGAGCGCACCGTGGCCCTGCTGTTCACGACGTCGATGCTGGCCACCGTCGCGTTCATCGCGAGCTTCGTGGCCTTCCCGATCGACCAGAACATCTACGTGTGGCCGATCGGGCACGTCAGCGCGCTGAACTTCTCGCTGGGACTCACCCTCGGTGTCGCGCTGTTCTGCATCGGCGCCGGCGCGGTCCACTGGGCCCGCACGCTGATGTCCGACGTCGAGATCGCCGACGACCGGCACCCGATCGCGGCCGAGCCCGAGGTCCGGGCCAAGGTCCTGTCCGACTTCCGGCAGGGCGCCGAGGAGTCCGGCTTCGGCCGGCGCCGGCTGGTCCGCAACACCATGTTCGGCGCGCTGGCCATGGTGCCGCTCTCCGGCGTGGTGCTGCTGCGCGACCTCGGCCCGCTGCCCGAGGACAAGCTCCGGCACACCCTGTGGAAGAAGGGCAAGCTGCTGGTCAACCAGAACACCAACGAGCCGCTGCGTCCCGAGGACGTACGGGTCGGTTCGCTGACCTTCGCCAAGCCCGAGGGCCTGGAGGACGACGCGCACGACTTCCAGCAGCAGATCGCCAAGGCGGCCCTGATGATCATCCGCATTCAGCCGGAGGACATCAAGGACAAGCAGGAGCTCGCCTGGTCGCACGAGGGCATCGTCGCGTACTCGAAGATCTGTACCCATGTCGGCTGCCCGGTCAGCCTGTACGAGCAGCAGACGCACCACGTGCTCTGCCCGTGCCACCAGTCCACCTTCGACCTGTCCGACGGCGCACGAGTGATCTTCGGCCCGGCCGGTCACCCGCTGCCGCAGCTGCGCATCGGTGTGAACAAGGACGGTTACCTCGAAGCACTCGGTGACTTCGCGGAGCCCGTCGGCCCGAGCTTCTGGGAGCGCGGATGACTACTGCGACCGACAATCGGCGCAAGGCGCCCGCCGGCGAGCGGGTGGCCGACTGGGCGGACGGCCGGCTGGGCATCTACGGCCTGGCCAAGTCCAACATGCGCAAGATCTTCCCGGACCACTGGTCCTTCATGCTGGGCGAGGTCGCGCTCTACAGCTTCGTCATCATCATCCTCACGGGTGTGTATCTGACGCTGTTCTTCGTGCCGAGCATGGCCGAGGTGGTCTACCACGGCTCCTACGTCCCGATGCACGGCATCCGGATGTCGGAGGCGTACGCCTCGACCCTCGACATCAGCTTCGACGTGCGCGGTGGCCTGCTCATCCGGCAGATCCACCACTGGGCCGCGCTGGTCTTCCTCGCGGCGATGTTCGTCCACATGATGCGGGTGTTCTTCACCGGAGCCTTCCGCAAGCCGCGCGAGATCAACTGGCTGTTCGGCTTCCTGCTGTTCGTGCTCGGCATGTTCACCGGCTTCACCGGCTACTCGCTGCCGGACGACCTGCTCTCCGGCACCGGCGTCCGGTTCATGGAGGGCGCGATCCTCGCGGTGCCGCTCGTCGGCACGTACCTCTCGATGTTCCTGTTCGGCGGGGAGTTCCCGGGCCACGACGTGATCCCGCGGTTCTTCTCGGTGCACGTCCTGCTGCTGCCGGGCATCATGCTCGGCCTGCTGGTGGCGCACCTGATCCTGGTCTTCTACCACAAGCACACGCAGTTCGCGGGCGCGGGCAAGACGAACAAGAACGTCGTCGGCATGCCGCTGCTGCCGGTCTACGCGGCCAAGGCCGGCGGGTTCTTCTTCCTGGTCTTCGGCCTGATCTCGGCGATCTCCGCGCTGTTCACCATCAACCCGATCTGGGCCCTCGGCCCGTACCGGGCCGACCAGGTGTCCACCGGGGCGCAGCCCGACTGGTACATGGGCTTCTCCGAGGGCCTGATCCGGGCGATGCCGGGCTGGGAGATGGTGCTGCCCGGTGGGTACACGCTCAACCTCGGCGTGTTCGTACCGCTGATGGTCTTCCCGCTGGTGCTGGTCGCCATCGCGGTGTACCCGTTCATCGAGTCCTGGGTCACCGGGGACAAGCGCGAGCACCACATCCTGGACCGCCCGCGCAACGCCCCGGTCCGTACGGGCATCGGCGCGGCCTGGATCAGCTGGTACCTGGTGATGCTGATCGGCGGCGGCAACGACCTGTTCGCCATCCACTTCCACATGTCGATCAACGCGGTCACCTGGTTCGTCCGGATCGGCTTCTTCGTGGTGCCGGTGCTGACGTTCATCGCCACCAAGCGGATCTGTCTGGGCCTCCAGCGCAGGGACCGGGAGAAGGTGCTGCACGGGCGCGAGTCCGGCATCATCAAGCGGCTGCCGCACGGTGAGTTCGTCGAGGTGCACGAGCCGCTCTCGCAGGAGCAGCTCTACAAGCTCACCTCGCACGAGCAGCCCAAGCCGCTCGAGGCCGGCGCCGAGGTCGACGAGAACGGCGTCAAGCGCAAGGTGCCGCGGATGGAGAAGCTGCGCGCCAGGCTCTCGCGCGGCTGGTACGGGGAGGACACCCAGATCCCCAAGGCCACCGCCGATGAGTTCAAGGAGATCAGCGAGGGCCACGGCCACCACTGATCCCGCCGCTGGGCGGAGTGCCACCTGCGAGGGCCCCGGCCCGTCCCTTCGGGGGCGGACCGGGGCCCTCGTCGTCGTTCGGTGCGGACCCGGCGCGGGCGGTGACCCCGCGGCCGGTTCGGTTCGGTGTCCGGAGTACGGGCACGGCGCTGCCCGGCGGCCCGGCCCCGATAGGCTGGCCGCGGGCCCGCGCGCAGCCGGCCCGGTGAACCCCATCCATCTGTGGACCCCAGGAGCGGACCATGAACGTTGTGACCCCGGCAGGCGGCGACAGCGTGGCGGCCCGGACCTGGCCCGACGTTCTGACCTCTCTCCTCGCCGGCGTGGACCTCGGAGCCGACGACACGGCCTGGGCCATGGACCGGATCATGCGCGGGGAGGCGACCGACGCGCAGATCGCCGGCTTCGCCATCGCGCTGCGGGCCAAGGGGGAGACGGTCTCCGAGGTCTCCGGGCTCGTCCGCACCATGTACCGGCACGCGCGGCTGATCGAGGTGCCCGGCCCGAGCGTGGACATCGTGGGCACCGGCGGCGATCGCGCCAGGACCGTCAACATCTCCACCATGTCGGCGATCGTCGTGGCCGGCAGCGGCGCCAAGGTTGTCAAGCACGGCAACCGCGCCGCGTCGTCGGCGAGCGGCGCGTCGGACGTCCTGGAGAAGCTCGGCGTCAATCTCGACCTCACCCCGGAGCGGGTCGTCGAGGTCGCCGAGGAGGCCGGGATCACCTTCTGCTTCGCGGTGAAGTTCCACCCCGCGCTGCGGCATGTGGCCCCCGCCCGGCGCGAGCTCGGCGTCGCCACCACGTTCAACTTCCTCGGCCCGCTGACGAACCCGGCGCAGGTCCGGGCCCAGGCCACCGGCGTCGCCGACGCCCGGGTGGCGCCCATCGTCGCCGGAGTGCTCGCCGAACGCGGCTCGTCCGCCCTGGTGTTCCGGGGCGACGACGGGCTGGACGAGCTGACCACCACCGCCACCTCGCAGGTGTGGATCGTCCGCGACGGCACCGTACGGCAGGAGCCCTTCGACCCGCGCGACGTCGGTCTGGAGCTGGTCCCCGTCGAGGCGCTGCGGGGCGCGGACGCCTCGTACAACGCCGATGTGGCCCGCCGGCTGCTGGCGGGCGAGGAGGGCCCCGTACGGGACGCGGTGCTGCTGAACTCGGCCGCCGCGCTGGTCGCCCTCGCGCCGACCGACGCGCCGCTCCCCGAGCAGATCACGGCGGGCATGGCCCGGGCCGCCCAGTCCATCGACTCGGGCGCGGCCCGGCGGACGCTGGAGCGCTGGGTCGGCGCGAGCAACGCCTGACGGCCCCGGCAGCCCCGGCG
>DOWQ01000771.1 GCA_003519485.1 Streptomyces sp.
GGCGGGCCCGTCCGGGGCGGCGCGAGCAGCCCGCCGGCGAGGATCGACGCCTCGTACAGGGCGCGGCGCAGCGCCGTCTGCCGGGGCGGCACGGTGTGCCGCCGGCGGTGCACCCGCACCCCGCCGCGCTCCTCGTCGGACCGCCACACGCCCCGGTAGCCGGGGTCGGTCCGCCAGGCCGGGTAGTGCGGGACACCCGCCAGCACGTGCATCTCGGTCCGCCCGTCCGCGGCCCAGTGTTCGGCGATCCGCGTCGCGTACGGGCCGATCCCGGCCTGCTCGGGCGCGTAGTTGGTCGAGACGAGCAACACCCGTCGTCCCCCGGCCGTACCCCTCTGCGGCATGTGCATCTACTCCCCCCCAGAGCCGATCGAATGAAACCCTAACCGCTCATCGCCGCAACGTGCCGGTCTTCTCCGGTCGTTGGGCTTTCGCAATGTGCCCCTGGGTGACGACCGCCGCCCGCTATCGTCGATGACTCGGGCGCGCTGGGGAGCGCGCACCGCGAGTGGGGGGACACCACATGCAGCACACCGTCGGCTATGCGCCGGGCGTCTACGACCTGTTCCACGTCGGCCATCTCAACATCCTCAGACATGCCCGGAGCCAGTGCGACTATCTCGTCGCCGGGGTGGTCTCGGACGAGATGGCCGGGCTGGCGAAGGGCCGGGCGCCCGTGGTTCCGCTGATCGAACGGCTGGAGATCGTCCGATCGATCCGGTTCGTGGACGCCGCGTTCGTGGAGACCGTCCCCGACAAGCTGGAGACCTGGCAGCAGGTGCGCTTCGACGTGATCTTCAAGGGCGACGACTGGCGCGGCACCCCCAAGGGCGAGCGGCTGGAGCGCGACTTCGCGACGGTCGGCGTGGAGGTCGTCTACTTCCCGTACACGGTCCACACCTCCAGCACCCAGCTGCGGCGCGCCCTGGACGCGCTCGCGGCACCGGTCACGCAGGGCGTATCGCGGACAGCTCCCGGAACCACTTCGTCATGAAGGTCACCAGGAACAGCAGGTGGACGGCGAACAGGGCCGTGTAGGCGCCGAGGAACAGCCGTTCGCTGCCGAGCAGCAGGAAGACCAGGCACAGGACTCCGTAGTCGACCGGCAGCAGCGCCACCGCCCGCAGCCGCGGCGGCCCGGCGGCGGGGGCAGGAGCGGGGGCCGGACCGGAAGCGGGGACGAGGGCGGGGGCATCGGCGGGNNCGGCAGCCGTGCTGCGGCGGCTGCCGCCTGCCGCTTGAGCTGGTCGGTGAGCAGTCCGCCCGTGAAGATCAGCACGCCGGTGAGCTGGAAGCCGAGCGGCAGCAGCAACCACGCCTCGCCCGGCAGCTCGAAGAACCGGTGGAACGAGATCAGCACTGCGGCGTGCAGTGCGGTGATCTTGCCTGCGTCCACGACGTGGTCGAGCCACTCCCCCGCCGGGCTGCTCTCCCGGCGCAGCCGGGCCAGCTGGCCGTCCGCCGAGTCGAGGGTGAAGCCGGCCACCAGCGCGGCGTAAACCGCGACGCCGAGCCCCCAGGACGGTCGGCACAGCGCGACCGCGATCACCGCCAACAGGCTGAACAGACCGCTGAGCAATGTCACTTGATTTGGTGTCAACCCGCTCCGGTACGCCGCCGCAGCGAGCACCCGGCCCGCCGGGCGGTTGATGTGGCGCGAGTACAGCGAGACCCCCTTCGCCGTCTTCTGCGCGCCGCGCAGCTCCCGAAGAGCCGCCCCGAACGTCATGGTTGTGACCATCATCCCCCCAGATGAACCGGTCGCCCGAGCGGGCGATCTCCAGCGCGTAGCAGCATGGCACGTGCCTGTGACAGCCGCCCGGAACACTGTGCGCCGGGGCCCGGTCCGGTGCCACTGGGGGCTCGACCCAGCGGTCCTCCGCAGGGCCGCTGCACCGCTGCTGCACTGCTGCTGCACTGCTGCTGCACCGCCACTGCACCTCCCGCCCGGACGGCTCCCGGCCGCCCCGTCCGGGACAGCGCGCGCGGGAAGGGTGAACTGCGCGCCCGGTCCGGCCGTTCTCCAGGTTGTGGTGCGGGCGTTGTACGCGGTCCCCGCCCCGGCGCTGTCCCGAGGGCCCGGTAGGGTTGCGCCGAATCCAGCAGCCCCGAAGGAGCCCCAGCCCCATGATGCGCAGGTTGCCACAGGTGACGGCGTTCCTGTCGGCCGCAGCACTGCTGACGCTGACGGGTTGCGTGACGGTGCACGGAGAGCGGGAGATCATTCCCGCGGTGACGAAGGCCGGGGCCGCGGACGCCCTCGACCGGTTCACCGACGGCTACAACAAGGCCAACCGCGAGCTGGACCCGGCCGTCAACGCCCAGGTCGAGACCGGCGCGCTGCACGCCATGAGCCAGGCCGACCTCAAGGCCCGCCGCGTCGAACACCCCGGAGGCATGCCCGACTATCCGGCGCTGAAGCTGACCGACGCGCGCTTCGTCATCCCCGAGCAGGCCGGCTGGCCGAAGTTCTTCGTCGCCGACACCGACAGCAACCGCGACGACAACCGCTGGCTGGTGGTCTTCACGCGCGGCGGCGCCGACGAGCCCTGGAAAGCCGCATATCTGTCGGTCCTGAGTCGTGAGGAGGTGCCCGAGTTCACCGTGGACGAGGACGGCTGGGCGCAGCCGGTCACCGGCGGCTCCGGCTCCGGCCTGCTGACCGATCCGGCGAAGCTCAGCCCGGCGTACACGGACTATCTGCAGTCGGGCGAGGGCCGGCTGTTCTCGGCGGGCTACGCGACCTCCGGCCAGCTGGAGTACCGGGAGCAGGAGAGCCGGACCCCGAAGTACTGGACGCAGTTCGCCGATCAGCCGGCGAAGCCGCCTGAGTACGCGCCGCTCGCGCTGCGCACGCAGGACGGCGGCGCGCTCGCCTTCTTCGCCGCGCACCACACGCAGAAGCAGACGATGGCCGAGGGCTTCACCATCAACAAGGTCAACGACGCCAAGGCCAACGCCCTGCTGACCGGCGAGGCGGAGAAGACCCTCACCCTGATACGGATATCCCAGTCCGCGGTCAAGGTCCCGGCTGCGGACGAGGTGGGCGGGCAGGTCGTCTTCCTCAACCGGCTGGAGGGGCTGACCGCGGCCCGCGGCGGCTGACGGCAGGGGCCGGAACGGGGGCGCAGCAGCGCGCACATCCCGTCCGGCATGGCACAGCGCGACGCCGCACGACCCGGCTCCGTACAGCTGAACGCCGAGCGGCTCGGCTCCGTACCACTGGACGTATCCGGGGCCGGCGCACCCGGTCCGGTCCATCGGGATCAGCGGTCCGGGCTGCCGACCGGACGGCTCAGCGGCCCAGCGGCCAGGCCGCGATCTCCTGGTCCGCGCCCTCCTCGCCCGCGTACCGCGCGCAGGCGTCGGTCAGGGTCTCCAGCAGGGTCAGCGGGTCGGGCAGCGGGAGCTCCGGCCCCTGCACCCAGCGCACCTCGCCCTCGGCGGGCAGCGCCGCGGGCGGTACGAGCACATAGCTGCCGCGGCAGTGCCAGCGCAGCCCCGGGTGCTCGTCCATGGTCTCGGGGTGGCAGTCCAGCTCGCACGGCCACCACTCGTCCTCGTCCTCCGGCGTGCCGCGGGTGGTGACGAAGAACAGCATCCGGCCGAGGGAGCCGCCACCGCCGCTCTCGGCGACCGGCCCGGTCTCGACCCCGGCGGCGGTCAGCCGGTCCAGGGCACTGCGGCCCGCGTCCAGCGGCACGTCGAGCACGTCGTGGTCGATGCCGGTGGCCGTGATGAAGTTGGCCAGCGGGTGGGTGCGCAGCAGCCGGCCGACCTTCTCGGTGTCGGTGGACGCCTGGGTCTGCCAGGCGAACGAGACCGGATGCCGTCCGGGCGTGGGACAGCCGATCCGGTCGCAGGAACAGCCGTACCCCTCCGGGTGCGCGGCCTCGGCCAGCGGGAAGCCCGCGGCGGCGGCGGCCAGGAGCAGGTCCTCACGGTCGGCGGCTGCCGCCGCTGCGTCGATACCGCCGCGCCCCGGGCTTCTCGGGCGACGGCGCATCCACTGGGAGAACCTGCTTTCGCGTTCCATCAATCCCCTCACTTCGACCGTTGCACGATCAATGCTGCCACCATCCTCGTCCCGGGGTGGCCGGTGTTCACATCCGGGGTGCTCGCCGTTACCCACCCATTGGGCTGCCATTGCCGGGTATGAGGGGATATACCGGCCCAGCGCTGTCTACATGCTCACAAGGCCACTGGGCACCGGACGAGCTACACCCGCGCGGGCGAGCCCGGTGACGCCCGGCCCCGGACGCGGGGCGGTGATCACTTCCGGCGCGCGAACCACGCGGGGGCAGGGGCCGTTAGACCGTCTCATCGACGGTGTCCGCGTACGCACATCCATACATACGCGAGGGTCCGCGGGCAGCTCACCCGCGTCCCGCCTCGGTGCTCACGGCGCGTCGCTCAGGGCGCGTCCGTGCTCAGGGCGTCTCCGCCCCTCCGCCGTCCTCCGGTGCGTCCGCCGGGGGCCAGACCGCGCCCCAGCCGGTGTCGCGCGCCTCCCGGTACAGCGGCCCGTGCCGCTTGCTGACCGTCTCCCGGCGCAGGGCCTCGTCCGGCGTGCAGAGGTCCAGCAACACCTGCCCCTTGCGGAGCTGCGGGCGGCGCACCACGCGGGAGGCCGCCGTCACCGCGGCGTCGAGCGCCGCATCGGGGCGGACGGCCACCACATAGCTGAACTTCTCGTCCTCGTACGGCAGCGAGCCGCCCTTGACCCTGCGGTGCAGCGAGGAGCGTCCCACCCGGGCCGCGAAGTGGCACCAGTCCCGGCCCGGTTCGACGGGGCAGCCGCCGCTGTGCGGGCAGGGGGCCGCGATCCGCAGCCCGGCCGCGATCAGCTGGTCGCGCGCCGCGCGGATACGGAGATACCCGTCGGGGGTTCCCGGCTCGACCAGGACGACCACCCGGCCCGCGCGGGCCGCCTCGCCGATCACGGCGTCGCGGTCCCCGGCGGTCAGCTCGCCAAGCACGTACGACACGGTGACCAGATCCGTGTCCGGGAGCCGCAGCCCGTCGCCGATCACCGCGCGGCGCCACTCGGCCTCCCGCAGCGAATTCGGCCCGGCGGCCCGTCCGGCCAGCTCGCGGCCGAGGGCGAGGGCGGGCTCGGCCCAGTCCAGGACGGTCGTCCGGTGCTCCCCCTCCGGCCAGCTCGCGGCGACCGCCCAGGTCGCGGCGCCGGTGCCGCCGCCGATGTCCACGTGGCCCGTCGGTGCCCAGCCCGGAGCGGCGTCCTGGAAGGCGGCGAGCGCGGCGCGTACGGCCTCGAAGGTCGCGGGCATCCGGTAAGCGGCGTAGGCGGTGACGTCGGCCCGGTCGCGGAGCACCGGTGCGTCGGTCGGGGTGTCCCCCCGGTAGTTCGCCATCAGCCGCTCGACGGACTGCGCGGCCTGCCGGGGCGGCAGCCCGTCGAGCAGTTCCGCGAGCCCGGTGCGCAGCCCCTCGTCGACGGAGGCGGCGCCGGCCGGGGTGGTGTGGGAGGCGTGCATCCGAGCCATTTTAGGCGGTCGGAGGGGCCGTCGGTGCCACAGCGGCGGGGACCTGCGCTGAGCGGGCTCGACTGGAACGGAGCCGGCCCGTCCGGCCGGACCGGACCGGCCCCGCGCTGACCGCGCGGGGCGGGGCCGCCGGAG
>DOWQ01000253.1:0-167 GCA_003519485.1 Streptomyces sp.
GGGCGGGCAGCCCGGCAGGCACCTCGACGGCCGGGCCGTCGTGCGGGTGCGACAGCAGCACCTGACGCACGCCGCTCAGGGAGCGACCCGCGCGGGCTCCGGCGAGGGCGGCGCCGGGGGTCAGGTCGAGCAGCAGCACACCGTCGACGAGGAGCGCGGTGGCGGCC
>DOWQ01000253.1:239-5330 GCA_003519485.1 Streptomyces sp.
GGACGCGCAGGTGCAGTCGGGCCGGGGCAGCCCCTCGGGGGCCCCGGTGCCGAGAAGAGTGAGTTCCACGTCCCGATCGTCTCGTGTCTCCGGACCCGGGGCGCGCGGGGCCCGCCGCGTGCGCCGGCACGGACCGCGCGGGAGCACGGCGCGCGGGACCGTGGCGGCCACCGTGGCGGCCACCGCGCGGCCCGTACGGGCACCGGATTCCGGAGCGCAGGGTGCCACCTTGCCGCGGGCACATAGGCTGTGGGCAGCACCTATTCGGAGGAGCCGGGAGGCCTACATGGCATGGACGTGGCGGTTCGAGAAGGCCGACGGGACGGAGACGGTGCCCGCGGTCGAGCCGGGTGAGTTCAGCACGCAGGGGGACGCGGAGTCCTGGATCGGCGAGGTGTGGAAGGAACTCCTCGACGGAGGCACCGAGCAGGTGACCCTCTTCGAGGACGGCACGAAGGTCTACGGCCCCATGGGGCTGGACGCCTGAGCCCCCGGCGCACCGGCGCGGGCGGTCACGCACCGGGCCCCGGCCCGTGACCGCCCGCGCCGGGGCTCGCGAGAACCGCCCGCGCCGCTCCTCCGTGCCGAGAGCACGCAGAGCCGGCCGGGAACCCGTGGAGCAGCACGGGCGGGGGAGTCGCTGGAAGCGCTGGAGTGGTTCAGGTGTTCGGGCCGGCCGGCCGGGAGGCCCCGGCGGAGGAGTCCCGCGGGAAGCCGCGGACCCCGCACAGATGCAGCAGCGTCGCCACGGCCCGGTAGGGGTCGGTGCGCCCCGCGCGGTCCTCGGCGGCCAGCATGAGTTCCAGCTCCCGTACGCCCGAGGGCTGCGCGTCGTCCGCCACCTGGTCGGTGAGGACCCGCACCCCGTACCAGGCGTGCAGTGGCACCCCGATGCCCGTGAGGGTCGCGGTCAGCGAGCCCAGGCGGTCGGCGCGGGCCGGCTGGCCGGCCCGGTTTCGGTACTGCGGGGAGTCGAAGGCGGCCAGCGCCGTCTCCCAGTCGCCGGCCAGGGCGGGCCGCATGGCGAGGGCGTCGGCGTTCCGTACGAGCAGGGAGAGCAGCCCGCCGGGTGCGAGGACGCGGGCGAGGCCCGCGAGCGTCGGATCGGGCTGCTGTACGTGCATCAGCACGCTGTGGCAGAGCACCACGTCGAAGCTGCCGGGCAGGAAGTGCGCGCCGGTGTCGCGGCCGTTGCCCTCGATCAGCCGGAACCGCTCGCGGATGCCCTCGGGCTCCGCGGCCACGGCGGTGCGCACTGTTTTGATCATGGACGGGTCGGCCTCGATGCCGGTGACCTGATGGCCGGCCCGGGCCAGCCGCAGCGCCTGCGTGCCCTGCCCGAGCCCGACGTCGAGGACCCGCAGCCGCTGCCCCACGGGGAAGCGGGCGGCTATCTGTTCCTCCAGCTGGTGGGCGACGAGCTGTCGGCGGACGGTGTCGCGTATGCCTTCGAGTCCGCCGAGCCAGCTCGTCGATCCCCCTGGCTGCCAGCCGGCCGGTGACGGGCCGGTATCTGCCGCGCCAGGGGTAATCAGGGCCGCTCTCCGCGTTTCACCTGCGGCTTCGGCAGCCGGAGTCGCCGCATCTGCAGGGTACGCATCAGGGCGTAGGGCACCACGCCGCGGAAGTTCTCGCCCGGGAAGCGGCTGCGCAGCTGCTTCTTCAGCCGGATGGAGGTGCCGATCGAGTCGATGACGATCATCACGATGACGCCCATCCACAGCATCAGCGAGATGTTCTTGATCTGCATCGACGGCAGCATGCTCAGCACGAGAATGATCACGGCCAGCGGCAGGAAGAACTCTGCGACGCAGAACCGGGAATCGACGTATTCGCGCGCGAAGCGGCGGATCGGGCCCTTGTCCCGGGCCGGCAGATAGCGCTCGTCCCCGCCGGCCAGCGCCTCGCGCTGCTTGGCGAGATCCGCGCGGCGTGCCTCGCGCTGGCGCTTGGCGGCCTCCTTGCGGTTGCTCGGCTTCGCCGCGACCGTGCGGCGTTGCGACTGGGCGACGGCACGCTTCGGCGTGGGACGGCCTTTGGGGGCCTCCGGGTCGCGGGGCTGCTTCTGGTCCGCTGTCACCTTGGAGGTCGCGGACCGCTCATCCTTGGAACGGCTTAGGAACACAAAACCCAAGGGTAAGGGGTCGCCGGTGTGTACCCCAGCCCGGCGGGGAACGATCCGGCAACGGCCGTTCCCGGTATCGGGGCGTTTATCGGGACACAGCGGGCTCGGCGCGGCTCCGGCGGCGGGCCGCTGCGGCTCCCTCTACTCCCTGCGCCGGAGAAGGTCGTCCTGTGATCGTCCTGCAGGAGGAGCGCATCGGCGGCCGATCAGTGCGGTAATGGAAGCAGGGCCCTTACTCTAGGGCTGAGGACGTGCTGGAGTACAAGCCCGGAGAAGGGGGCGCGCGAGGCCCATGAGCGGTGTCATGAAGCGGATGGGGATGCTTTTCCGCGCGAAGGCCAATAAAGCCCTGGACCGGGCGGAGGACCCGCGCGAGACTCTCGACTACTCGTATCAGAAGCAGCTGGAGCTGCTCCAGAAGGTCCGCCGGGGTGTCGCCGACGTCGCGACCTCCCGCAAGCGGCTGGAGCTCCAGCTCGGACAGTTGCAGGGCCAGTCCAGCAAGCTGGAGGCGCAGGGCCGCAAGGCGCTCGCCGTCGGCCGGGAGGACCTCGCCCGCGAGGCGCTCTCCCGCCGGGCCGCGCTCCAGCAGCAGGTCACGGACCTGGAGACGCAGCACCAGACGCTGCAGGGCGAGGAGGAGAAGCTGACTCTCGCCGCTCAGCGCCTCCAGGCCAAGGTGGACGCCTTCCGTACGAAGAAGGAGACGATCAAGGCCACCTACACCGCCGCGCAGGCGCAGACCCGGATCGGTGAGGCCTTCTCGGGCATCTCCGAGGAGATGGGCGACGTCGGCATGGCGATCCAGCGGGCCGAGGACAAGACGGCCCAGCTCCAGGCGCGGGCGGGTGCGATCGACGAGCTGATGGCCTCCGGCGCGCTCGACGACCCGACCGGCATGGCGAAGGACGACATCGCCGCGGAGCTGGACCGGATCTCGGGCGGCACCGATGTCGAGCTGGAGCTGCAGCGGATGAAGGCCGAGCTGGCCGGCGGCAGCTCCAGCTCCCAGCAGGCCATCGAGGGCGGCGAGGCCGGCCAGGCCGCGCCGCAGGCCCAGCCGGAACAGCAGCAGAGCCGGCCGGACTTCGGCAAGCAGTAGCCCCCGCGCCCGGGGAAGGACCGGGCCGACAATGGAGGTCGTCGTGATCGTACGGATCATGGGGGAGGGGCAGGTGCGGCTGGCGGACAGCCACTTCGCCGAGCTCAACAAGCTGGACGACGAGCTGCTCGCCGAGATGGAGCGCGGTGACGGCGAGGGCTTCCGGCGCACACTCGTCGCACTCCTCGCCGCGGTGCGGGAGCTGGGCGAACCGCTGCCGGACGACTCGCTGGAGCCCTCGGAGCTGATTCTCCCGGCGCCCGACGCCACGCTGGAGGATGTCCGGGCCCTGCTCAGCGAGGACGGACTCATCCCCGGCTGACGGGGACTTTTGTTCGCGGTGGTGCCGCCGCCGGCCGGCGAGCACCACCGCCGAGCAGCACCGCGGACCGGGGCCGATCCGGGGCGGCCGTCCGCGGGGGCTCTGCCGGGCACGCTCCGGTTCTCAGGCTGCCGGACCGTCCCCGTCCGGCCGCGGGGCGCGCACAGGTGGGCTCCGTACGCCCGGACCGCGAGCCCGGGCCTGTACGACGGCGCCAGTACGGCCGCCCGCGTGAGCCGGGCTCCGTCGGCCGGCCCCGGCCCGTACGGCCGGTTCCGCACAGGTTCACCGGGCGGGCACCGGACCCCGTACCGTTCGTGTCGTGACATCCCTCGCCGTCGGTCAGGGCCTGGCCCGCCCCCAGCGCTGGCTGCGCTCGCACCCCCTCGCGTTGGACGCGGCGCTCGCCGGTCTTCTGCTCCTGCTCATCCTCGTCAATCTCGCGGTCGACCACGAGCCGTACGGGCAGCCGCGGTTCGGCGGGCGCACGCCGCAGCTGTCGAGCGTCCTGATCGCCGTCCTCGCCTGTGCGGGCCTGGTGCTGCGCCGCCGGGCGCCCGGCCAGGTCCTGGCCGGCACGGGGACACTCACGCTGATCGAACTGACGACCGGGCCCCACGAGGGCGGCACCCCGGTCGCCATCACCGCCGCCGTCGCCCTTTACACCCTCGCCTCCCGCACCGACCGCTCGACGACCTGGCGGGTCGGCGCGGTCACCGTCGTGGCCCTCAGCGCCGCCGCGATGCTCTTCGGGCCGGGGCCCTGGTACGGGCAGCAGAACCTGGGAATCCCCGCCTGGATGGGCATGGCCGCGGCGGCCGGTGACGCAGTACGCAGCCGCCGGGCGTTCGTCGACGCGATCCGGGAGCGGGCCGAGCGGGCCGAGCGGACCCGCGAGGAGGAGGCCCGGCGGCGGGTGGCCGAGGAGCGGATGCGGATCGCCCGCGAGCTGCACGNNGAGGCGCTCGCGCACGTACGGGATGCCAGCCGCTCGGCGTTGAACGAGCTGCGGAGCACCGTCGGGCTGCTGCGGCAGTCCGGGGACCCGGAGGCGCCGACCGAGCCGGCGCCCGGCCTCGGCGTGCTGGACCAGCTGGTCGACGGCTTCGCGCTGGCCGGGCTCCCGGTGGCCGTCGAGGTGTCCTCGACCGCCCCGCGCGGGCCGTGGCACAGCCGTGACGCGGAGCAGGCGGCGGCCGTGACCGGGGTGCTGCCCGCGGCGGTCGACCTGACGGCGTACCGGGTGGTGCAGGAGGCGNNTGACCGTGGAGCGGGTACCGGACGAGCTGTGCACGAAGGTGTCGGCCGCGGCCTACCGCACCTTGCAGGAGTGCCTGACGAACGTGCACAAGCACGCGGGGGAGGAGGCTTCCGCGGTGGTGCGCATCGCCCGCGACCGGGACTCGCTGGAGATCACGGTCACGGACGACGGAACCGGCCGGGCCGCGCCCGTGCACGGCACCGGTGCGCAGGCCACCTCGGGCACCGCGGCCGGCCTGCGGTCCGGCAGCGGCAGCGGCTGCGGCCCCGGCACCACCTCCG
>DOWQ01000362.1 GCA_003519485.1 Streptomyces sp.
GGCCAGCCGCCGTAGGGCGGGGACGGGCTCAGCATCCGACCGGGCCGGGGCGCGGCACTTGGGCAGGCCACAAGGCCGGGACGGGGCGCGCTGCCGGGGGCAAAGACGCCGGCCTGCGCCGGGCAGCCGGGCGGGGCGCAGGCCGGCGGCGCGGGCGTCACCCCTACGGCATTGACGGCCCGGTACGTGAAGCGGCCCGGTACGCGAGGGGCCCCGGTACGCGAAGCGACCAGGGTGTACGAGCCGACCCGGGCTACGGCAGGACGGCCGCCGCGGCGGTCGGCCACCTCATCCGGATGAGGCCGCCTGTCTCACCGGCCGTCACCTCGACGTCGTCGACGAGTCCGCTGATGACCGCCAGACCCATCTCGTCCTCCTCCTCGGCGAGTGCCTCGTCGGGGGACACCGCGCCGGCGGCCGCACTGCCGTCGCCGTCCGGCTGGGAGCCGACCGGGAGGTGCGGGACCTCGTCCGCGACCTCGATGGAGAAGTTCTTCTCGTCCTCGATCAGCACCACCCGCACCGGCGCGGAAACGTTGTTGCTGAGGTGCAGACCGACAGCACGGCTGCACGCCTCGCCGACGGCGAGACGCACCTCGTCCAGCACGGCCTCGTCTACCCCGGCCCGGCGCGCCACTGCGGCCGCCACCAGACGGGCCGTACGGACGTGATTGGGCAGAGCGCTGAACAGCAGCTCGACGGTGGCCATGCCATCCCCCTCGGTCATACAGGCGTACGTCTCTGGGGGCCGTCCGGAAGCCCGGCGCCCCCGGTCGCTCCGGGCCCCCGGCGCGCGCAGCCGGACGGCGCGCGCCCCGGGGGCACGGAAGCTCTCAGTCGGTGGCCGAGACGGCGTCGTCGACCGAGGTGTGAATCGGGAACACCTTGGTCAGGCCGGTGATACGGAAAATCTTGAGAATGCGCTCCTGGTTGCACACCAGGCGCAGCGAGCCCTCATGCGCGCGGACGCGCTTCAGGCCACCCACGAGTACGCCGAGACCGGTGGAGTCGAGGAAATCGACACCCTCCATGTCGACGACCAAGTGGTAGCTGCCGTCATTGACAAGCTCGACCAGCTGCTCCCGCAGCTTGGGCGCGGTGTATACATCAATCTCGCCACCGACCTCGACGACTGTTCGGTCGCCAACGGTACGTGTCGACAGGGACAGGTCCACGGATCCTCCAGCACCTTGCAACGAGCGGTCGCCCCCCATGGATCGGCAGCCGCGATGGCATTCAATCACTTACCGGCAGGCGCGCACGACGCCTTGGGGCCATTCTGCGTCACGCCAGTGACACACTCGGTGCCGATGGCCGACTATCAACTCCCGCACTCTGCGGGCACACGCCCCGATCCCAGGGCGGTACTGGACCGGCTCGCCGGCACGGCGGACCGGGCTCCACGCATCACTCATACGGAGCACCTGCCCCCGCGTGCGGGCCGCCATGCGGACTGGCCGCGGGGGATTCGGGGAGAGGTGGTCGCGGCCATCCGGGACACCGGCATCGAGCGGCCCTGGGAGCACCAGGCGCACACCGCCGGGCACGCGCTGCGCGGGGACTCGGTGGTCGTCGCCACCGGCACCGCCTCGGGAAAGTCGCTGGCCTATCTGGCCCCGGTGCTCAGCTGCCTGCTGGACGGCTCGGAGGCCCCGAACGGGCGCGGCACGACCGCGCTCTACCTAGCGCCGACCAAGGCCCTCGCCACCGACCAGCGGCGCGCCGTGGCCGAGCTGACGGCGCCGCTGGGGAGCGCCGTACGCGCCGCGGCCTACGACGGCGACACCCCCGTCGAAGAACGCGAATGGGTGCGCCAGTACGCCAATTACGTGCTCACCAACCCCGACATGCTGCACCGGGGCATCCTCCCCGCCCACCCCCGCTGGTCCTCCTTTCTGCGCGCGCTGCGCTATGTCGTCATCGACGAGTGCCACACCTACCGCGGTGTCTTCGGCTCGCATGTCGCCCAGGTGGTGCGGCGGTTGCGGCGGGTCTGCGCCCGCTACGACTCCTACCCCGTGTTCCTGCTGGCCTCCGCCACCTCCGCCGAACCAGCACGGGCCGCCGGGCTGCTCACCGGCCTGCCGGTCACTCAGATCACCGAGGACGCCTCGCCCCGCGGCGAGGTCGTCTTCGCGCTCTGGGAGCCGCCGCTGACCGAGTTCCACGGCGAGCAGGGGGCACCCGTCCGGCGTACCGCCACGGCCGAGACGGCGGACCTGCTCACCGACCTCGTCGTCCAGGGAGTGCGCACGGTCGCCTTCGTGCGCTCCCGGCGCGGCGCGGAGCTGATCTCGGTCATCACGCAGGAGCGGCTTTCCTCCGTGGACCGATCTCTCCCCGGGCGTGTCGCGGCCTATCGCGGCGGCTATCTGCCCCATGAGCGCCGCGCGCTCGAACGGGCCCTGCATTCGGGCGAGCTTCTGGGGCTGGCGGCCACCACCGCCCTCGAGCTCGGCGTGGACGTCGCAGGCCTGGACGCCGTGATCATCGCCGGCTATCCCGGTACCCGTGCCTCGCTGTGGCAGCAGGCCGGCCGGGCGGGTCGCACCGGAGAGGGCGCGCTCGCGATCCTCGTCGCCCGCGACGATCCGCTGGACACCTTCCTCGTACACCACCCGGACGCCCTGTTCCGGCAGCCCGTGGAGTCCACCGTCCTCGATCCGGACAACCCGTACGTCCTCGCCCCCCATCTGTGCGCCGCGGCCGCCGAGCTCCCTCTCACCCGGGCGGACATCGAACTCTTCGGCCCGGCCGCCCCCGGGCTGATCCCCCAGTTGGAGCAACGCAAGCTGCTGCGCCGCCGGGCCACCGCCTGGCACTGGACCCGCCGCGAGCGGGCCGCGGACCTGGCGGACATCCGCGGTGAGGGCGGAACCCCCGTCCAGGTCGTCGAGGCGGCGACCGGCCGGCTGCTCGGCACCGTGGACGCCTCCGCCGCCCACACGACCGTGCACGACGGCGCGGTCCATCTCCACCAGGGGCGGACGTACCTCGTCAAGCAGCTGGACCTCGAGGATTCCGTCGCCCTGGTCGAGGAGGCCAACCCTCCGTACTCCACGACCGCCCGCGACACCACGGCCATCTCCGTCCTGGAGACCACCGAGGAGATTCCGTGGGGCGGCTCCCGGCTGTGCTTCGGCTCCGTCGAGGTCACGAACCAGGTCGTCTCCTTCCTCCGCCGCAGACTGATCACCGGCGAGGTGCTCGGCGAGTCCCGGCTCGACCTGCCGCCCCGCACGCTGCGCACCCGGGCCGTGTGGTGGACCGTCACCGAGGACCAGCTCGACGCGGCCCGGGTCAATCCCGAGCATTTGGCGGGCGCGCTGCACGCCGCCGAGCACGCGTCCATCGGCATGCTGCCGCTCTTCGCCACCTGCGACCGCTGGGACATCGGCGGGGTCTCCGTCCCGCTGCACCCGGACACCCTGCTGCCGACCGTCTTCGTCTACGACGGCCACCACGGGGGCGCGGGGTTCGCCGAGCGCGCCTTCCACACCGCCCAGGGATGGCTGCGGGCCACCCGTGAGGCCATCGCCGCCTGCGAGTGCGAGGCCGGCTGTCCTTCCTGCATCCAGTCCCCCAAGTGCGGCAACGGCAACGACCCGCTGAACAAGCGCGCCGCCGTCCGGCTGCTCACCACCCTCCTGGCCGGTGCCCCGGCAGAGTGACGCCGGGGGCAGGCCGTCCGGTCTTACGGCCTTCCGGTCGGTCAACGGTGAGCCGCCCGGCTGCCGCGGCGCGGGACCAGCCCCCGGGGGCTCCGCGTACGGCCCCGCTACCGGGCCGGCACGACGGAGGAGAGGGTGCGAGGGCGGCGGACCGCTCCCCTGCTCCGGCGCGGGCCCGGTCGCGGCCTCC
>DOWQ01000597.1:0-8044 GCA_003519485.1 Streptomyces sp.
CTAGGAGACAGGACCCCATGCCGATCACGGGACAGCATGTGCGCGAGACCGTCGACGCCTACCTCGCCGAGCACCCCGACGAAAAGGTCAGCCTTTCCGATCTCGTCGAGACGCTCGACCAGGCCGGCGACACGATCGCATCGCGCAAGGAGTTTCGCGGGCACATCACCGCCGGGGCCGCCCTGCTCCGCCCCGACGGCCGCGTGCTCACCATCGAACACCGCGCCCTGCGTATGTGGCTGCTGCCCGGGGGGCACGTCGAGGACAGCGACTCGACCCTCGTCGACGCGGCCCTGCGAGAACTGGCCGAAGAGACTGGCATCGGTCCCGACCAGGCCGAGCCCGACAGCGGCCTACCCCTTCATGTCGACGTGCACACCATCCCGGCGAACCCCGCCAAGGAAGAACCGGAACACTTTCACTTCGACTTCCGGTACCTGTTCCGCACTACGGCCGACATGGTCGAGCTGCAAGAGGAAGAGGTCACCGCCTACTCGTGGCAGTTCGCCGACATGCTGACGGCCGAGCCCCTGCGCTCCCGAGTAATGGCTGCCGCTCGCCCGTAGCGACCGGCGCGCACGGCGGCCCCGGTACCCCTACAGAGGGGCGCCGGGGACGCCGCGCATCACTCGTCCGGGCGCTGCTCGCGCAGCTCCAGAATCGCGCGGCGCCGTGCCAGTCGGTGCGTACGCCTGATCTGTGCCTCTTGAAAGCGCCGCTTGTCGCGCTCCGTCTCCGGGAGCACCGGCGGCACCGTGCGGGGCTTCCCGTCCGCGTCGACCGCCGCGAACACCAGGTACGCGGAACCGACCTGCTGCGCCGGCGTCGACTCGTTCCAGCGCTCAGCCATGACTCGTACGCCGATCTCCATGGACGACCGCCCCGCCCAATTGCATTGCGCGTGAACGTGGACAAGATCACCCACGCGGACCGGTGAGAGAAACGCCATTTGGTCCATGGACGCCGTCACGGCGGGCCCGCCCGAGTGTCGACCCGCGACCGCCCCGGCGGCGTCGTCGACCAGCTTCATGATCACGCCACCATGGACGGTACCGAGCAGGTTGGTATCGCTGGCCGTCATGATGTGCGACAGCGTCGTGCGCGACGCGGATGTCGGCTTACCGGGAAGGTCGTTCCCTGCCGACGTGGGGCCCTGATCAGTCATGTCACAACCATAAGCGGACGGCCCCGACGCCATCGCGTGACAGCGTCGGGGCCGCCCGATCAACGCTCGCTGCGTGTTGCTGCTGGTCAGCGCGTTATGTCTTAGGGGATTAACTGTGCACGAGATCCCCGACCCGTACCGGCTCCAGGAAGACCATCTCGTCCATCGAGGCTGTGACGGCCGGACCGCCCGAGTGCCGCCCCGCGACCGCGCCCGCCGCGTCGTCCACCAACTTCATGATCACACCGCCGTGCACCGTCCCGAGGAGGTTGGTGTCGTTGCCGCTCATGATGTGCGACAGAGTGGTGCGGGAAGCGTGCGTGGGCTTGCCCGGAATCGTGTCTTCCGTACTGGTGGCCTGATCGGTCATGACCTCAACTGTATGCGCCCGAAGAGTCCCGGTCCGACCAGCCGTTTTTGCATCAGCTCTGCTACAGCATTGGCTGTATTCCGCACCCGCCCTGTGATCCGACCGCCTTCGCCATGCACACTTCCCCTATGAATGACTGGCCCCAGCAGTGGAACCCGGACGGCAGGAACCGCTACGGGCGGGGCAGCGCGGCTGCCAGACCCGAGTCGGCGCGAGCCATGCGCCAAGTACAGCCGGGTGACGCGGGTCACGGCAGGCCGGGTGAGCCGCCGCTGCCGCCCGGGATGTCCCCGCACCGGGTGCCGCCGCAGCAGTCCCAGGGCTACGACGACTACGGCGACGGCTACAACACCGGCCAGGTCTACGGCGGTGGCCGCGGGGGCCGCGGCGGCCGGGACGAGCAGCCGTACGGCCGGCCTCCCCGGAACCTCGGCCGCCGGTTCAAGACGGGCGTGCTGACGCTGGTCTTCCTCTTCCTCGTGGTCTCCATCGGCACGTACTTCTGGGCCGACGGCAAGCTGCGCCGCGAGGTCGACCTCAGCATCGTGCAGGACCGCCCGGAGGCCGGTGAGGGCACGAACTACCTGATCGTCGGCTCCGACAGCCGCGAGGGCCTGAGCGCCGAGGAGAAGAAGCGGCTGCACACCGGCTCCTCCGAGGGCAAGCGCACCGACTCGATGATGATCCTGCACGTCGGTTCCAACGGGAACACCATGGTCAGCCTGCCGCGCGACTCCTGGGTCACGATTCCCGAGTTCAAGGGCTCGGAGAGCGGCAACCAGATTCCGTCGCCCGGGGCACAGAAGCTCAACGCCTCGTTCTCGATGGACGGCGCCCCGCTGCTCGTCCGCACGATCGAGCACAACACCGGTCTGAAGATCGACCACTACGCCGAGATCGGTTTCGGCGGCTTCGCCAAGATCGTGGACGCGGTCGGCGGTGTCGAGATGGACATCCCGGCGGACGTGAAGGAGAAGAACTCCGGGGTCGACCTGAAGAAGGGCAAGCAGACCCTGAATGGCGAGCAGTCGCTCGCCTTCGTCCGGCAGCGCTACGGGCTGGCCGGCGGCGACCTGGACCGCACCAAGAACCAGCAGAAGTTCCTCGCCGCGCTGGCCTCCCAGACGGCGACCCCGTCGACGATCCTCAACCCGTTCAAGCTCTACCCGACGATGGGCGCGGGGCTGGACACCGTGGTCGTCGACAAGGACATGGGCCTGCTGGACCTGGCGTCGATGTTCTGGGCGATGAAGGGCATCACGAACGGCGAGGGCAAGTCGATGAACATGCCGGTCTCCGGGCCGGCCCCGGGGGGCTCCCTGAAGTGGGACATGCCCAAGGTCGAGCAGCTGGTCTCCGAGCTGAAGAACGACGAGAAGGTCACCGTCTCCGACGAGTGACCCCGCGCCGGACAGCCGGCACGACAGAGGCAGCTCGGGCCCGAGCAGGAGAGAGGCACCCCCTCCGGAGGGGGTGCCTCTCTCCTGCTCGTGGCGGGTCCGGGCCCGTGCGGCCGCGGGCCGGCCGCTCGGCCGTTACTTCGGCAGGTTCCGCGCCATGACGATGCGCTGGACCTGGTTCGTGCCCTCGTAGATCTGGGTGATCTTGGCATCGCGCATCATGCGCTCCACCGGGTAGTCGCGTGTGTAGCCGTAGCCGCCGAGGAGCTGGACCGCGTCCGTGGTGATCTCCATGGCGGCGTCGGAGGCGTAGCACTTGGCCGCGGCGCCGAAGAAGGTGAGGTCCTCCTTGCCGCCTCCGCCGGAGACGCGCTCGGACTTGGCCGCGGCCGCGTAGGTGAGCTGGCGGGCGGCCTCCAGCTTCATGGCCATGTCGGCCAGCATGAACTGGATGCCCTGGAAGTCGCCGATCGGCTTGCCGAACTGCTTGCGCTCCTGGACGTAGCCCTTGGCGTAGTCGAGGGCGCCCTGGGCGATGCCGAGCGCCTGGGCCGCGATGGTGATGCGGGTGTGGTCCAGGGTCTGCATCGCGGTGGCGAAGCCGGTGCCCTCCGCGCCGATGATCCGGTCGGCGGGGATGCGGACGTTGTCGAGGTAGACCTCGCGGGTCGGGGAGCCCTTGATGCCGAGCTTCTTCTCCGGTGCGCCGAAGGAGACGCCCTCGTCCGACTTCTCGACGACGAAGGCGGAGATGCCCTTGGTCCGCTGCGCGGGGTCGGTGACGGCCATCACCGTGTAGTACTCGCTGACGCCGGCGTTGGTGATCCAGCGCTTGACGCCGTTGAGGACGTAGGAGTCGCCGTCGCGGACGGCTGTCGTCTTCATGCCGCCCGCGTCGGAGCCCGCGTCCGGCTCGGAGAGGCAGTACGAGAACATGCCGTCGCCGTTGGCCAGCGGTCCGAGGTACTTCTTCTTCAGGTCCTCGGAACCGGACAGGATGACCGGCAGCGAGCCCAGCTTGTTGACCGCTGGGATGAGCGAGGAGGACGCGCAGACCCGGGCGACCTCCTCGATGACGATCACCGTGGCGAGCGCGTCGGCGCCCGCGCCGCCGTACGACTCGGGAACGTGCACCGCGTGCAGGTCGTTCGCCGTCAGCGCGTCGAGCGCCTCCTGCGGGAAGCGGGCCTGTTCGTCCACCTCGGCGGCGAACGGACCGATCTTGGCCTCGGCGAGCGACCGTACCGATGCGCGGAGCATGTCGTGCTCCTCGGCCGGCCGGTAGAGGTCGAATTCCGTGGACGCCAAGATGTCCTCACTCCCAGATGCTAACTACCGTTAAGTAACCCGATTCTACGGTCGATCACTGCGGCCGGCATACGTGAGTTTGCCGACAGCGTGGAAGTTGCCCCGGTGGCCTGCCGGATATGCTCGGGCACCAGCCCAGCCCGCACGCAGTATGGAGCACCGCATGGCACCCAAGATCACCGTGATCGGCCTCGGATACCTCGGGGCCACCCACGCCGCCGCGATGGCCGAGCTGGGGTTCGAGGTGCTGGGGCTGGACATCGTCCCCGAGAAGATCGACACCCTGGTGGCGGGCCGGGCACCGATGTACGAGCCGGGGCTGGAGGAGCTGCTCCGCAAGCATGTCGCCGGGTACGAGGGCTCCTCCGGGCGGTTGCGCTTCACGACCTCCTACACCGAGGTCGCCGAGTTCGGCGACGTCCACTTCATCTGCGTGAACACCCCGCAGAAGCACGGCGAGTACGCCTGTGACATGAGCTACGTCGAGCGGGCCTTCGAGGCGCTGGCGCCGCATCTGCACCGGCCCGCCCTCGTCGTCGGCAAGTCCACGGTCCCGGTCGGCAGCGCCGAGCGGCTGGCCGCCCGGCTCGCCGAGCTGGCACCGGCCGGCGCGGAGGCCGAGCTGGCCTGGAATCCGGAGTTCCTCCGCGAGGGCTTCGCCGTCAAGGACACCCTGCACCCGGACCGCATCGTCGTCGGCGTGGCGAGCGAGTGGGCGGAGAAGCAGCTGCGCGAGGTGTACGAGACGCCGCTCGCAGAGGGTTCGCCCTTCGTCGTCACCGACTTTCCGACCGCCGAGCTGGTGAAGACCGCCGCCAACTCCTTCCTCGCCACCAAGATCTCCTTCATCAACGCGATGGCCGAGGTCTGCGAGGCGGCCGACGGCGATGTGGTGAAGCTCGCCGAGGCCATCGGTCACGACGAGCGGATCGGCAAGAAGTTCCTGCGCGCGGGCATCGGCTTCGGCGGCGGCTGCCTGCCCAAGGACATCCGTGCCTTCATGGCGCGCGCCGGCGAGCTGGGCGCCGACCAGGCGCTGACCTTCCTCCGCGAGGTCGACTCGATCAACATGCGGCGCCGCGGCCACATGGTCGAGCTCACCCGCAACGCCGTGGGCGGCAGTTTCCTCGGCACCCGGGTCGCCGTCCTCGGCGCCACCTTCAAGCCGGACTCGGACGACGTACGGGACTCCCCCGCGCTCAACGTCGCCGGGCAGATCCACCTCCAGGGCGGCCAGGTGACCGTCTACGACCCGAAGGGCATGGAGAACGCCCGCAAGCTCTTCCCCACTCTCGAATACGCCCCGACGGCGGTGGAAGCGGCGCGCGACGCGCATGTGGTGCTGCACCTCACCGAGTGGCGCGAATTCCGCGAGCTGGACCCGGCGGCGCTGGGCGAGGTCGTCGCGGAGCGCCGCATCCTGGACGGGCGCAACGCGCTGGACCCGGAGAGCTGGCGCGGCGCGGGCTGGACGTACCGCGCGCTGGGCCGGCCCCGCGCGTAGCCGGCGGCACGGGGAGGGCGCCGTACGGGACCGGTGGCTTTATTCACCACTCGTGAAGTCGGTTCTTCACGGCTTCGGGAGGCACCTGCCGCGACGGAATGTCGATGTTCACGAGAATGGGAGGCGGTAGGCCACAGGGGCCTGCGTGACGGCGTCTGCGCGCGTCCGGGTGCGGGCGATCAGCTGGCGGGGGCGGGGCAGATGGGGTGAGGTGGGGAGGGGAGGGGAGGGGAGGGGAGGGCGGGGTCGGCTCGCCTGACGGCGGGAGGAAGGGCGGACTGGTGACGGGTGAGGCGACGGGCAGAGCCGACGCGGTCTTGAGCCAGATGCTGCAGGAAGCACACCGCACAGGGCCGGATGACCTGCCGTTGCTGTTGCGGCATCACGCCGCGGACTTCGGCCTGAGCAAGATCACCGTCTACATGGCCGACGTACAGCAACGTGTCCTGGTGGAACTGAGCGAAAACCCGGGCGAACCTCTGCGGCGCCTGCTGATCGACGACTCGCTGGCCGGCTGGACCTACCGCTCGGTCTCCCCTCGAATCGAGACCAACGACACCGGCGGGCTGACCCTGTGGCTGCCGATGCTGGACGGAGTCGAACGCGTCGGCGTGGCCGCATGCCACGCCCAGGCCCTGGACACCAAGACGCTGGATGACTGCCATGCGCTGGCGTCACTCATCACGCTGATCCTGCTGGACAAGAGCGCCTTCAGCGACACCTACCGCCGCCTGCAGCGCGTCTCAGACATGCGACTGCCAGCCGAGATGGTATGGGCTTTCCTGCCACCGCGAACGATCGGCACCGACCTGATCACCTCCTCAGCCGTCCTTGAACCGGCCTACGACCTGGGAGGCGACTGCTTCGACCACGCCCTGTCCGGCAGCACCCTGCACGCCGCCGTCCTGGACGCGATGGGCCACGACCTGGCCGCCGGCATCACCTCCTCCGTCGCTCTGGCCGCCCTTCGCCACGCCCGCCACCACGCCAAAGGCCTGGCCGACACCGTGAACAGCATCGACACCACCCTCAACGAGGTCTTCGCCGACCGGCACACCACCGGCATCCTCGCCCAGCTGGACACCACCACCGGCTACCTGACCTGGGCCAACTGCGGGCACCCGCCACCCCTGCTCATCAGAAACCGGGACATGGTGTCCCACGCCCTCGAACGCGAGCCCGAACCACCCCTGGGCATGGGAGCCCGCCTGCCAGACACCCAGCGCACGCTCCACCACGCCCAGCTCGAACCCGGCGACCGCGTCCTGCTCCACACCGACGGAGTGACCGAAGCCCACTCCGCCAGCGAACTCTTGGGCGAAACCCGCTTCGTCGACTTCATCGTCCGCGCCATCGCCGCCGGCGAACCCGCGCCCGAAGCACTGCGCCGCCTGATCAACACCCTTCTGGAACACCAGGACAACCGCCTGAGCGACGACGCCACCATCCTCATGCTCGAATGGCACCCCTTCCGCAACACCACCACCCGCCGCGCCCTAGCCTGACCAACGGTTGGCTTCATTTGTCACCCGATGGGGATGGCTCCCATCCCGTTGCCGATCAAGGACCTGTTCCACACTCCATCCCCTCCACGAACAGAGCAACGTGGCTCCCGCTCTCGTTGCCCAAGTGACTCCCGACCGCCGTCGAAACACCGAGGCGCTTCCGGACGGTGGGCGGTGCTGTCCATCGCCGTGAACAACAGCTCGGTGCCAACGGCCAAAGTGCCTCCCGAACTGCTGTAGAAACGCTGATCCCCGACACGTACAGAGCCAGGACCGGAGCACCGGGCGGCCGTACGGAGGGATCCGGCCGTACGGCACCGGGACACCCGGGCCGGGCAGCGGCGGACACCCCGGCCGGCCGTATCGGAGCCGGGCCGGGTTTGCCGCCGCCGGTTCCGGTGAACCCGTGCTGCCACCGGAACCAGCCGTACGAGCACCGGAGGCAGCATGGCCATCGCGCGCATGGGGTGGGTCGTCCTCGACTGCCCCGACCCGCACGCCCTCTCCCGCTTCTACGCCGATGTGCTCGGCGGGCGGCCGAAGACGGAGCCGGACAACGACCGCTGGGTGGAGCTGACCACTGACGACGGGGCCAAGCTGGCGTTCCAGCGGGCCGAGGGCTTCGTGCCGCCGGAATGGCCGTCGCCGGAGCACTCGCAGCAGCTGCACCTCGATTTGTACGTCGAGGACCCGGACGAGGCGCAGCGCAAGGTGCTCGCGCTGGGTGCCACGGCCCTGGACACCGACGACGAGGGCGGGAAGCGCGACTTCCGCGTCTACGCCGACCCGGCC
>DOWQ01000597.1:8070-11839 GCA_003519485.1 Streptomyces sp.
GCTCACGCGCCACGTCCTCGGCGGCCCGCAGCGTACGGACCGCGTTCTGCCAGGTCAGCTTGGCGAGGTCGGCGGCGGACCAGCCGCGCCGCAGCAGTTCCGCGATCAGATTCGGGTAGCCGGCGACATCGTCCAGGCCGGAGGGCGTGAAGGCGGTGCCGTCGTAGTCGCCGCCGATGCCGACGTGGTCGACGCCCGCGACCTCCCGCATGTGGTCGAGGTGGTCGGCCACGGTCGCGACGGTGGCCACCGGGCGCGGGTGCGCCTCCTCGTACGCGCGCTGCACCTTCATGCCCGCCTCGGTGGTCGCGAGGTGGTGCAGACCGTGGGTGCGCATGTTCTCGTCGGCGCCCCTGGTCCACTCGATGGCGGCGGGCAGGATGAACTTCGGCACGAAGGTGGCCATCGCGACGCCGCCGTTGGCGGGCAGCAGCGCGAGCACGTCGTCCGGGACGTTGCGCGGGTGGTCGCAGACGGCGCGCGCGGAGGAGTGCGAGAAGACGACGGGCGCCGCGGTGAGCCGGAGCGCGTCCCGCATGGTGCCGTCCGAGACATGGGAGAGGTCGACGAGCATCCCCACCCGGTTCATCTCGCGTACGACCTCCTCGCCGAAGCGGGTGAGGCCGCCGGCCCGCCGCTCGTCGGTCGCCGAGTCGGCCCACGCGATGTTGTCGTTGTGGGTGAGCGTCATGTAGCGGACGCCCAGTCGGTGCAGCGCCCGCAGGGTGGCGAGCGAGCAGTTGATGCTGTGGCCGCCCTCGGCGCCCATGAGAGAGGCGATGCGGCCCTCGGCGCGGGCCGTCTCCATGTCGTCGGCGGTGAGCGCGCGGCGCAGATCGTCCGGGTAGCGGTCGATGAGCCGGCCGACGACGTCGATCTGTTCGAGGGTGGCGCTGACCGCCCGGTCCCCGTCGAAATCGGAGCGCACGTAGACCGACCAGAACTGCGCGCCGACGCCGCCCGCCCGCAGCCGGGGGATGTCGGTGTGCAGATGGGCCCGCTGGTCGGTGGCGATGTCGCGCCGGGAGAGGTCGTAGCGGACCTGCTCGCGCAGCCGCCAGGGCAGGTCGTTGTGCCCGTCGGCGACGGGGTGCTCGGCGAGCAGCGCGCGGGCCCGGGCCAGCCGGTCGGAGTCGGAATCGGAGTCGGGTCCGTGATCGTTGTCGGTCATGACCGCATCCTGCCCGGTCAGTTGCCGAAGCCGAAGCCCGCCTCGCCACCGACCTTGGCGCGCAGCCGCTTGCCCTTCTCCGTGGCCTGCTCGTTGAGCCCGGTCTGGAATTCCCGCATCCGCGCCAGCAGGGCCGGGTCGTGGGCGGCGAGCATCCGTACGGCCAGCAGGCCGGCGTTGCGCGCGCCGGCCACCGAGACGGTGGCGACGGGGACGCCGGCGGGCATCTGCACGATCGAGAGCAGGCTGTCCATGCCGTCGAGGTACTTGAGCGGCACGGGCACGCCGATCACCGGGAGCGGGGTGACGGAGGCGAGCATCCCGGGCAGGTGGGCGGCCCCGCCCGCGCCGGCGATGATCGCCTTGAGGCCGCGGCCCGCCGCCTCCTCGCCGTACGCGATCATCTCGTGCGGCATCCGGTGCGCGGAGACGACATCGACCTCGTGCGAGACGTCGAACTCGGCGAGGGCCTCGGCGGCGGCCTCCATCACCGGCCAGTCGGAGTCGGAGCCCATCACGATGCCGACGACAGGGGCAGCGGTGCCGGTACGGCCCGTCTCGCTCATTCGGTGATCGTCCCTCGGAGGTAGCCGGCGGCGTGCCGGGCGCGCTCGCGCACGTCGGCCAGGTCGTCGCCGTAGGTGTTGACGTGGCCGACCTTGCGGCCGGGCTTCACGTCCTTTCCGTACATGTGGATGCGCAGCCGTGGGTCGCGGGCCATGCAGTGCAGATAGGCCGGGTACATGTCGGGGTAGTCGCCGCCGAGGACGTTGGCCATGACGGTCCAGGGCGCGCGCGGGCGCGGATCGCCGAGCGGCAGGTCGAGCACGGCCCGTACGTGGTTCTCGAACTGCGAGGTGACGGCGCCGTCCTGGCTCCAGTGGCCGGAGTTGTGCGGGCGCATGGCCAGCTCGTTGACGAGCAGGCCGCCGTCGCGGGTCTCGAACAGTTCGACCGCGAGATGGCCGATGACACCGAGCTCCTCGGCGATGGTCAGCGCCAGCTGCTGGGCGCGGGCGGCGGCCTCCGAGGGCAGGCCCGGCGCGGGCGCGATGACGGTGTCGCACACGCCGTCGGTCTGGACGGACTCGACGACGGGGTAGGCGACGGCCTGGCCGTGCGGGGACCGTACGACATCGGCGGCGAGCTCGCGGGCGAAGTCGACCCTCTCCTCGGCGAGCACGGGGACTCCGGCCCGGAACGGCTCGGCGGCGTCCGCCTCGCTCCGGACGATCCAGACGCCCTTGCCGTCGTAGCCGCCGCGGACGGTCTTGAGCACGACCGGGAAGCCGTCCCCCTCGTCCGCGAAGCGCGTGACGTCGGCCGGGTCCGCGACGATCCGGTGCCGGGGGCACGGGATACCGATGGTGTCCAGCCGGGCCCGCATCATGCCCTTGTCCTGGGCGTGCACGAGCGCGGCGGAGCCGGGGCGGACGGGAACGCCGTCCGCCTCGAGCGCCCGGAGATGCTCATTGGGCACATGCTCGTGATCGAAGGTGATCACGTCACAGCCTTGTGCGAACGCACGAAGCGTCGCCAGGTCGCGGTGGTCGCCGATGACGACGTCACTCATCACCTGGGCCGCCGAGTCCTGCGGGGTGTCACTGAGCAGCTTGAACCTGATGCCGAGGGGAATGCCCGCCTCGTGGGTCATACGGGCGAGCTGACCGCCACCGACCATGCCGATCACCGGAAATGTCACATGACCCAGGGTATCCGCCCGCCGGAGCCGTCCCGCCGCCCGGGACCTCGGAGGAAGCTCCATACCGGACGGGGCGGGGTCGCTGCGGGCGGAGACGAATGATGCCGGTCCGGGCGCGGTGCACCGATCCGCCTGGTTAGCATGAGGCCGAACGAGCCCGGGCCGTCGATCTACGGAGTCACCATCGCTATGACTGGACGGCCCTCGGTGCGTATCCGGCTGCGACGGCTGGCGCGCGAGCTGACCAAGTTCGGGACGGTCGGCGCGTTCGGCACCCTGGTCAACTTCGTGGTCTTCAACCTGTGCGTGCACGGCTTCGGGCTCGCGGTCGTACGGTCGGGCGTGATCTCCACCATCGTGGCGATCGGCACCAACTACATCGGCAACCGCTACTGGACGTACCGGGACAGCGACAAGAGCCGGCAGAGCCGTGAACTCACCCTCTTCGCCTTCTTCAGCGGCATCGGCCTGGTCATCGAGAACGGCGCGCTGGCCATCTCGCACTACGGCCTCGAGTTCACCTCGACCCTCGCCGACAACGTCGCGAAGAACATCGTCGGGGTCGGTATCGCCTCGATCTTCCGCTTCTGGTCCTACCGGACGTGGGTGTTCCGGGGCGTGGCCGAAGAGGGCGACGGGGCGGCCGACACCACCGCGGCACCGCCGTCGGACGGCTCCCCCGCGGTGGCATACCCGTCGGAGTCGCAGCCGCGCTGAGCCACCTTACCGCCGGCACCACCGGCACACCGCCGGGAGGCTTACGCCCACGCCCGGCCCGCCCGACTGAACCGTCGAGCCGCCCACCCACCCGGCACGACGACCGGTCGGCCGGGCCACGGGGACAGAAGGGCACGCCGCCCGGCAGCGGGCCACGAACGGGAGGGGCCGGGGCCGCA
>DOWQ01000597.1:11884-17200 GCA_003519485.1 Streptomyces sp.
ACAATTCCGTGTATTTGTGGACGCAGCAGGGCCGAGCCACTCCGATCCGGGGTTCCGCGGCCGCAAATATGCGGTGGAGGACCCCCCCGGAGGACCCGGCCCCGGCACCGGCACCCGCTCCGACACCCGCACCCGCTCCGGCACCCGTCCCGGAACAGGCACCCGCCCCGGCACCCGATTCGCGGCTCAGCCGTCCGGGTGCTGGTCCCACTCGCGGCTCAGGAAGAGCGCGAACACCGGGGGCCGCTGCTGGAGCAGCTCCAGCCTCCCGCCGTCCGCCTCCGCGAGGTCGCGGGCGACCGCCAGGCCGATGCCCGTGGAGTTCCGGCCGCTGACCGCCCGTTCGAAGACCCGTGACCCCAGTTCCGGTGAGACGCCCGGACCCGCGTCCGTGACCTCGATGACCGCCTGGTTGCCGGTGACCCTGATCCGCAGGGCGACCGGGCCCGCGCCGTGCATCAGGGAGTTCTCGACCAGCGCTGCGAGTACCTGGGCGACGGCACCCGGAGTGGCGACCGCCCGCAGCCCCTTCTTCCCCGAGCAGACGATGGCCCGGCCCTCGCTGCGGTACGCCGGGCGCCACTCCTCCACCTGCTGCTTGACGACCTCGTCCACGTCGAAGGCGACGGCCGACCCGGTCCGCGGGTCGCGCGCGTTGGTGAGGAGCCGCTGCACGACATCCGTCAGCCGCTCCACCTGGCTCAGCGCGATCGCCGCCTCCTCCTTGACCGTCGCCGGGTCGTCGGTGGCCGAGATCTCCTCCAGCCGCATGGAGAGCGCGGTCAGCGGCGTACGGAGCTGGTGCGAGGCGTCGGCGGCGAGCCGCCGTTCGGCGGTGAGCATCCGGCCGATGCGTTCCGCGCTGGAGTCGAGGACGTCCGCGACCCGGTCCAGCTCGGGCACTCCGTACCGCCGGTGGCGCGGCCGGGGGTCGCCGGAGCCGAGCCGTTCGGCCGTGTCGACCAGGTCGGTCAGCGGCGCGGTGAGCCGGCGGGCCTGCCGTACGGCCAGCAGCACCGCAGCGAGGACGGCGAGCAGCGAGACCGCGAGGATGATCAAGACGGTGCGTCCGATCTCCCGGCTGACGGTGTCGGCGGATTCCTGGACGGTGATCCGCTCGCCCTCCTCGCCGGTGACCGCCGCCTCGATGACGTCGCCCGCCGGCCGTTCGCCGAGCTCGATGGCGCGCCGGCCGGGCACCTCGACCCGCGCGTAGTCGGCGGTGATCTGCTCGCGGAGCATGTTTCCGCTGACCCGCTCGCCGCCCACCAGCCGGCCGCCCACGACGCTCATCAGCCGTACGGCCTCGGACTGGACGCTCTCCTGGGCCCCGGTCTTGATCGTCCGGGTCTCGACGAAGACGAGCGAGACGCCGAACACGGCGATCACCACGAGCACCACGGCCAGCGTGGAGTTGATCAGGCGACGGCGCACGTTTGCCCTCCCGGGCGGGATGTCACGAGGTCCCGGGGCCGCCCCCCGTCCCCGGACGGCACGGCTAGCTCTTCTCGAAGCGGAAGCCGACGCCGCGGACGGTGGCGATGTACCGCGGGTTGGCGGCGTCGTCCCCGAGCTTCTTGCGCAGCCAGGAGATGTGCATGTCGAGGGTCTTGGTGGAGGACCACCAGGTGGTGTCCCAGACCTCGCGCATCAGCTGGTCGCGGGTGACGACCCGGCCGGCGTCCCGCACCAGGACCCGCAGCAGGTCGAACTCCTTGGCCGTCAGTTGCAGCTCGTCCTCACCCATCCAGGCCCGGTGCGACTCGACGTCGATCCGGACGCCGTGGGTGGCCGGAACCGGCTGCTGGGCCTCGACGACGCCGCGGCGCAGCAGGGCCCGTACCCGGGCGAGGAGTTCGGCCAGCCGGAAGGGCTTGGTGACGTAGTCGTCGGCGCCGGCGTCGAGGCCGACGACGGTGTCCACCTCGTCGGCCCGCGCGGTGAGCACCAGGATCGGGAAGGAGTGGCCCTCGGTGCGCAGCCGCCGGGCGACCTCGAGGCCGTCCATGCCCGGCAGGCCCAGATCCAGCACCACCAGGTCGATGCCGCCCCGGAGGCCGGCGTCGAGCGCCGCGGGCCCGTCCTCCCGCACCTCGACCTCGTACCCCTCCCGGCGCAGCGCGCGGGCGAGGGGCTCCGAGATGGACGCGTCGTCCTCGGCGAGCAGTACACGGGTCATGACGTGATGGTAGTCCGGATGACCAAGCCGTCGGGTCACCCCGGGAAGGCCCTGTGGTTCGGGCGGTCGGCTCATCCACTACCTTCGAAAATGCGCCCAAGACTCCTTTTCCACCTGTGATCCATCTCTCAAGTCACTCCATAAGGTGCCTTGGTATGACGTATGGTGGCGCCGCGTTCATAGCAGCACTGAGTGACCTCCGGCTGAACAGACCGGGGGTCCCTTTCTGTGTGGTCCGGCACGACCGGGCGCAGAAGGCAGTGACCGGCTCCGAACCCCTGCGCCGGGCCCGACGCGTGTGACCGTGTGCGGGCGTGGACTCTGGTGCGTACCGCCCCGGGACCCACTGGCCGGCCCTCCCCCCACCACCACGGGCGCGACAGCCGTTCGGCCGCGTCCCGAGCGAGCAAGGAACCGACATGGCGTCCAGCCTGACGAAGGGCGGCGCGCCGCAGGAGACCCCTGCCGGCGGCAAGACCTTCTTCGGCCACCCCCGCGGCCTGGCCACTCTCTTCATGACCGAGATGTGGGAGCGCTTCTCCTGGTACGGGATGCGGGCCCTCCTCACGCTCTACCTGATCGCCGGGGTGCTCGACGGCCCCCTCCAGGACCGCGAGGTCCTGGCAGCCGCGATCTACGGCGTCTACAACGCCCTCGTCTACATGCTGGCCATGCCCGGCGGCTGGGTGGCCGACCGGCTGTGGGGCGCCCGCAAGGCCGTCCTGGTCGGCGGTGTCATCATCGCGGCGGGCCACTTCGTGCTCGCGATCCCGGCCGACGCGGCGTTCTTCGCCGGCCTGCTGCTGATCGCCATCGGCACCGGCCTGCTGAAGCCGAACATCTCCGCGATGGTCGGTGACCTCTACAAGCACAGCGAGAGTGCCCGCCGCGACGCCGGCTTCACGCTCTTCTACATGGCGATCAACATCGGCGGCTTCCTCGCCCCGCTGGTGGTCGGCACGGTCGGCCAGAAGGTGAACTGGCACCTCGGCTTCGCCATCGCCGGTGTCGGCATGACGCTGGCCGTGGTGCAGTACGTGTTCGGCAGCCGCCACCTCGGCGACATCGGCAAGGTCGCGCCGACCCCGGTCACCCCGGAGGAGCGGCGCTCGGTGTTCCGCAAGGTCCTGCTGTGGTCCGGGCTCGCCGCCGCCGCGCTGCTCGCCGACGTGGCCCTCGGCACCTTCGACATCGCGCACATCGTCAATGCGATGGCCGTCCTCGGCGTGGTCGTGCCGATCATCTACTTCACGGTCATGTTCCGCAGCCCGGCGCTCACCGCGACGGAGCGCCCGAAGGTCGTCGCCTTCATGTGGTTCTTCATCACGTCGGTGCTGTTCTGGATGATCTACGACCAGTCCGGCTCGCTGCTGACGATCTTCGCGGACGGCAAGACGGACCGCATGATCGGCGGCTGGGAGTTCCCGGCGAGCTGGTTCCAGTCCGTGAACCCGGCGTACATCATCGTGCTGGCGCCGGTCTTCGCCAGCGCGTGGGTGTGGCTCGCCAAGCGGAACCGCGAGCCCAGCACCGTCACGAAGTTCGCCCTGGCCATGCTGCTCATCGCCGGCTCGTTCGGCATCATGGGCCTGGCGGGCGCCGCCGCGGCGGGCAGCGACTCCGGCAAGGTCACCGTCTTCTGGCTGCTGGCCGTCTACCTGGTCCAGACGCTCGGCGAGATGTGCCTCTCCCCGGTGGGCCTGTCGCTCTCCACGAAGCTGGCCCCGGCGCAGTTCATGAGCCAGATCATGGGCCTGTGGTTCCTGGCCACCGCGACCGGCAACGCCCTCAACGGCTGGGCGGTCAAGCTCAACGCCCCGATGGGCGACTTCGCCTATTACACGATGTGGGCGCTCATCGCCGCGGCGGCCGGAGCGGCCTTCATGCTGGCGTCGAAGAAGATCCGCGTCCTCATGGGCGATGTGAAGTAATCCGGGAACAATCCTGGTCGGAGGCCCGTCGTGTCGCTCGACACGGCGGGCCTCCGGCCTGTGTGCTAGCTTTGGGCGTGTTGCAGTTGTGGTACCCAAGAACGTGTGCGCCTGGGGAATTGTGATCCCAGGCGCTCTTTGTTTTTTCCGGACGGATTCCGGAGTGGGGCGATCATCTCAGCGACTCGGAGTTGCAAGGTGTGACTTCGTACGTGCCCCATCAAGGAGAAAAATATGGCTTCCGGTACCGTGAAGTGGTTCAACTCGGAAAAGGGCTTCGGCTTCCTGGAGCAGGACGGCGGCGGCCCCGACGTCTTCGCCCACTACTCCAACATCAACGCCCAGGGGTTCCGCGAGCTCCTCGAGGGTCAGAAGGTGGAGTTCGACGTCACGCAGGGCCCCAAGGGCCCGCAGGCGGAGAACATTCGCCCGCTCTGATGAGCTGAGTGCCATCGCGCACCTCACGAGAGGGGCCCGCACCGACTGGTGCGGGCCTCTTCCGTGCCCACCCGAGCTCCCTGCCGCGGGGAGTCCCCGCCGTACGGCGTGGTTCATCCCGCACGTCGAGTGAGCTCACCCGCCGCAGGAAGGCTTTACATGCCCCGCCCGTCCGTTTCCCGCCCCGCACGCCGGAATCAGCGTTCGCACGGCCGCAAACCCGCGTCCGCACCGGCCACCCAGGCCGCACCCGCCGAGCCCACCGTGCCCGGCACTCCCCCGCTCCCCCCGGCCGCGACCTTCGCCGAGCTCTCGCTCGCACCGGAGCTGCTGCCCACCCTGACGCGGAACGGCGTCACCGACCCGTTCCCGATCCAGTCGGCCACCCTCCCGGACTCCCTCGCGGGCCGCGACGTGCTCGGCCGCGGCCGTACGGGCTCCGGCAAGACGCTCGCCTTCGGCCTGCCGCTGCTGAGCCGCACTGCCGGCAAGCGCGCCGAGCCCAAGCAGCCGCTCGCACTGGTGCTCGTACCAACCCGGGAACTGGCGAGCCAGGTCACCGAGGCGCTCCTGCCGTACGCGAGCGCGCTCGGCCTGCGGACGGCCACCGTCGTCGGCGGCATGTCGATCAACCGGCAGGTGGACGCGCTCCGCAAGGGTGTCGATGTGCTCGTCGCCACCCCCGGCCGGCTCGCGGACCTGATCGACCGCCGCGCCTGCGCGCTCGGCAAGGTCGCCATCACCGTCCTCGACGAGGCCGACCAGATG
>DOWQ01000597.1:17213-17813 GCA_003519485.1 Streptomyces sp.
CAACGTCGACAAGCTGGTGCGCCGCTTCCTGGTCGACCCGGTCACCCACTCCGTCGACCCGTCGTCCGCGACCGTCACGGCCATGGAGCACCACGTGCTGCACGTCCACGACACGGACAAGCGGGACACGGTGGCGGAGATCGCCGCCCGTGAGGGGCGCACGATCATGTTCGTGCACACCAAGCGCGGCGCCGACCGGCTAACCAAGCAGCTGCTGGCCGCGGGCGTGCCGGCCGTCGCCCTGCACGGCGGCAAGTCGCAGCCGCAGCGCACCAGGACGCTGGAGCAGTTCCGTAGCGGCAAGGCCACGACCCTCGTNNGACTACCTGCACCGCGGCGGCCGTACCGCGCGGGCCGGCGAGCCCGGCACCGTCGTCACCCTGGTCACCCCTGACCAGCGCCGGGACATGAGCCGCCTGATGGTCGAGGCGCGCATCACCCCCGGCACGGCCCGGGTGCGCCCCGGCGACCCCGAGCTGGTGCGGATCACCGGTGCCCGGCCGCCGTCCGGCGTGGCCATCGTGATCGACGTTCCCGTGCAGCAGGCCGCCCCGGCCAAGAAGCGGGCGCCGCGTGCCGGCGGCAACGGCGGCGCGCCCC
>DOWQ01000594.1 GCA_003519485.1 Streptomyces sp.
GGCCCGGCCCCGCCCGGAGCCGCCCGGAGCCGCCCGGAGCGGCAGCCCATCAGCCGGCCGGCCCTGCATCAGCCCCGGGGCAGACCCGCGTCAGCCCCCATCAGCCCCGCGTCAGTCCCTCGACCAGCTGGTCCGCCGCCGCGTAGGGGTCGAGCGTCCCGTCCACGATCCGCTCGGCCAGCGCGCCGAGCCGCCGGTCGCCCCGCAGATCGCCGATCCGCTCCCGCAGTGCCGTGACCGCGATCGTCTCGACCTCGTGCGCCGCGCGCGCCCGCCGCCGCTCGCCGAGCGCGCCGCGCTCCTCCAGCCAGGCCCGGTGCTTCTCCAGCGCCTCGACGACCTCGTCGACGCCCTCGCCGCGCGCGGCCACCGTCTTCACGATCGGCGGGCGCCAGTCGCCCGGTGCCCGCGCCTCCCCGAGCGCCAGCATGTGATTTAGCTCACGGGCCGCGGCGTCCGCCCCGTCCCGGTCGGCCTTGTTCACCACGTACACATCGCCGATCTCCAGGATTCCGGCCTTGGCCGCCTGGATGCCGTCCCCCATGCCGGGGGCCAGCAGCACCACGCTCGTGTCGGCCTGGGAGGCGATCTCGACCTCCGACTGGCCGACGCCGACCGTCTCCACCAGCACGATGTCGCAGCCGGCCGCGTCGAGCACCCGGATGGCCTGCGGGGCGGCCCAGGCCAGCCCGCCGAGATGCCCGCGGGTGGCCATCGAGCGGATGTAGACGCCCGGGTCCGAGGCGTGGTCGCTCATCCGGACCCGGTCACCGAGCAGCGCGCCGCCGGAGAACGGCGACGACGGGTCGACCGCCAGCACGCCGACCCGCTTGCCGGTCCTCCGGTACGCGGTGACGAGCGCCGAGGTCGAGGTGGACTTGCCCACGCCCGGCGAACCGGTCAGCCCGACCACGTAGGCGTTGCCGGTCAGCGGTGCGAGTGCCGCCATGACCTCGCGGAGCTGCGGCGACGCCCCCTCCACCAGTGAGATCAGCCGGGCCACGGCACGCGGGCGGCCCTGCCGCGCCTGCTCGACCAGGGTGGGGACGTCCGCCATCAGTCAGTGCTCCGTATCTCGAAAGGGCCCGCGGTACGCCCCGCGGTCCTCAAGGGTTCTGCTGCTCACTTACCCGGTACCCGGACGATCAGGGCGTCGCCCTGCCCGCCGCCGCCGCACAGCGCCGCCGCGCCGGTGCCGCCGCCGCGCCGCTTCAGCTCCAGCGCCAGGTGCAGCACCAGCCGGGCGCCGGACATGCCGATCGGGTGTCCCAGGGCGATGGCACCGCCGTTGACGTTCACCTTTTCCGGGGACACCCCGAGGTCCTTCATGGACTGTACGGCGACCGCGGCGAACGCCTCGTTGATCTCGATCAGGTCGAGGTCGGCGACCTCGAGGCCCTCCTTGCCCAGCGCGTGCCGGATGGCGTTCGAGGGCTGCGACTGCAGGGAGTTGTCCGGGCCGGCCACATTGCCGTGGGCGCCGATCTCGGCGATCCACTCCAGGCCGAGCTCCTCCGCCTTCGCCTTGCTCATGACGACCACGGCGGCGGCGCCGTCCGAGATCTGCGAGGCGGTGCCGGCGGTGATGGTGCCGTCCTTGGTGAACGCGGGGCGCAGCTTGCCGAGCGACTCGGCCGTGGTCTCCGCGCGGATGCCCTCGTCCTGTGAGAAGACCACCGGCTCGCCCTTGCGCTGCGGGATCTCGACGGGCGTGATCTCCGCCTCGAAGATGCCGTTCTTCTGCGCGGTCGCGGCGCGCTGGTGGGAGGCGGCGGCGATCTCGTCCTGCTCGGGGCGCTCGATGCCCAGGCGGGTGTTGTGCTTCTCGGTGGACTCGCCCATCGCGATGTTCTCGAAGGCGTCGGTGAGCCCGTCGTGCGCCATGGCGTCGAGCATCTCCACCGCGCCGTACTTGTAGCCCTCGCGGGACTTGGTCAGCAGGTGCGGCGCGTTGGTCATGGACTCCTGGCCGCCGGCCACGATCACGTCGAACTCGCCGGCCCGGATCAGCTGGTCGGCCAGGGCGATGGCGTCCAGGCCGGAGAGGCAGACCTTGTTGACGGTCAGCGCGGGCACGTTCATCGGGATGCCGGCCTTCACGGCCGCCTGCCGGGCCGGGATCTGGCCGGCGCCCGCCTGGAGCACCTGGCCCATGATCACGTACTGCACCTGGTCGCCGCCGATGCCGGCCCGGTCCAGGGCGGCCTTGATGGCCACCCCGCCGAGGTCGGCGCCGGAGAAGGTGCGCAGCGACCCGAGCAGACGCCCCATGGGCGTACGGGCGCCTGCGACGATCACAGAAGTGGTACCGGTCGTGGCAGTCATGGTGCGGCCCCTTCAAACGGGAATCAGTCCTCCGGAGGGGTACGGCGGCCCACCGGAGAATGTTAACGAGGGTTTTCGTCAATGTACTGAGCGGTACGCGCCAGGTCACCGGTCCACGGGTGTGACGGCGCGCACGTTGCGTAACCACGTGTGCGAGCGGTGCACTGGTCCCATGCTGACGCGCATCGATCACATCGGAATCGCCTGCTTCGACCTAGACAAAACTGTCGACTTCTACCGTGCCACGTACGGCTTCGAGGTGTTCCACTCGGAGATCAACGAGGAGCAGGGGGTGCGCGAAGCCATGCTGAAGATCAATGAGACCTCGGACGGCGGCGCCTCGTACCTCCAGCTCCTGGAACCCACCCGGGACGACTCGACCGTCGCCAAGTGGCTCGCCAAGCACGGCGAGGGCGTCCACCACATCGCCTTCGGCACCGCCGATGTCGACACCGAAGCCGCGGACATCAAGGCCAAGGGCGTACGCGTGCTGTACGACGAGCCGCGCACCGGCTCGATGGGATCCCGGATCACCTTCCTGCACCCCAAGGACTGCCACGGCGTGCTGACCGAACTCGTCACCGCCCGGGGCGCGGACGGGCCGTCCGCGGCGGACGGCCACTGACCTCGGGCCGTCCCCGGCCGGTAGAGTGGCCGTTCGGCCGGGGTACGGGTCCGTCGCGTGTCCGGTACGGGTTCAGCGCTGTGCCCCATACCCCGCCGATGATCTGACACCATTCTCCGGAAGGCAGCGTTCTGCGGAAGGCAACCCCTCTGCTCCTGAGGGCATCCTCACCTCGGAAACGTACTTCCTCGGAAAGGCAGTGTTGATCGGAGACCGGACCGGCGCCTGGAACGGGCAGGGCAGCGCCGGTGTCGACGCGACCATGGGATGGATGGACCGCGCAGTGCGGGGCTACGACCGCTACGAGGCTGACGACCACCTCTCGAAGTTCGAGGCCGAGATGGAGCGGCTGAAGACCGAGCGGGAGAAGGCCGTCCAGCACGCCGACGACCTCGGATACCAGGTCGAGGTGCTGCGCGCCAAGCTGCACGAGGCGCGCCGCACCATCATGTCCCGGCCCGCCTACGACACCCATGACATCGGCTATCAGGCCGAACAGCTGCTCCGTAACGCCCAGATCCAGGCCGACCAGCTGCGCACCGAGTCCGAGCGCGAGCTGCGCGAGGCCCGCGCCCAGACCCAGCGCCTCCTCCAGGACCAGGCCGAGCGGCAGGCCCGGCTCGAGGCCGAACTGCACGGCGAGGCCGTCGAACGCCGCCGGCAGCTCGACGAGGAGCTGGCCGAGCGCCGCCGGACCGTCGAGTCGCACGTCAACGAGAACGTCGCCTGGGCCGAACAGCTGCGGGCCCGTACGGAGGCCCAGGCCCGCCGGCTCATGGAGGAGTCCCGGGCGGAGGCCGAGCACTCGCTCAGCAGCGCCCGGGCCGAGGCCCAGCGCCTCGTCCAGCAGGCCCGCGAACGGCTGGGCAGCGAAGCGGAATCGGCCCGTGCCGAGGCCGAGGCCCTCCTGCGGCGCGCCCGTACGGACGCGGAGCGGCTGCTGAACGCCGCCTCCAGCCAGGCGCAGGAGGCAACCGACCACGCCGAGCAGCTCCGTACGTCCACGGCCGGAGAGTCCGAGGCGGCCCGCCGGCAGGCCGCGGAGCTGACCCGGGCCGCCGAGCTGCGGATGAAGGAGGCCGAGGAGGCGCTGCGCGAGGCGACCACCGAGGCCGACCGGCTGCGCGAGGAGGCGGAGGCCGCCGCCGGCAAGCAGCTCAGCAGCGCCGAGTCCGCCAACGAACAGCGCACCCGCACCGCCAAGGCCGAGATCGCCCGGCTCGTCAGCGAGGCCACCAAGGAGGCCGACGCGCTCAAGGCCGAGGCCGAGCAGGTGCGGGCCGATGCCCGCGCCGAGGCCGAGCGGCTGGTCGCGGAGGCCCAGGAGGCGGCCCGTACGAAGGCCGCCGAGGACTCCGCCGCGCAGCTCGCGAAGGCGGCCCGCAGCGCCGAAGAGGTGCTGACGAAGGCGTCCGAGGACGCCAGGGCCACCACCCGGGCCGCGACCGAGGAGGCCGAGCGGATCCGCCACGAGGCCGAGGCGGAGGCGAACCGGCTGAGCAGCGAGGCCGCCGATGCCGCCGAGCAGGTCAAGGGCGCCGCGAAGGACGACACCGCCGAGTACCGCGCGAAGACCGTGGAGCTCCAGGACGAGGCCCGGCGGCTGCGCACCGAGGCCGAGCAGCTGCGGGCCGAGGCCGTCGCCGAGGGCGAGCGGCTGCGCGGCGAGGCGCGCCGGGAGGCCCTCCAGCAGATCGAGGAGGCCGCGAAGAAGGCCGAGGAGCTGCTCGCCAAGTCGAAGGCGGACGCGGAGGAGCTGCGCAGCGGGGCCACCGCCGAGAGCGAGCGGGTCCGCACCGAGGCCATCGAACGCGCCACGACGCTGCGCCGGCAGGCCGAGGAGGCCCTGGAGCGGGCCCGTACGGAGGCCGAGGAGCTGCGGGCCGAGGCACTGACCCAGGCCCAGAAGACCGCCGACCAGGCGGTCGAGGAGGCCGGCCAGCTCCGCGAGGCGGCCGAGCAGGCCGCCCGGGACCGCCGTGAGGAGGCCGCCGAGGAGCTGGCCCGGCTGCACACGGAGGCCGAGCAGCGGGTCACCGCCACCGAGGAGGCGCTGCAGGAGGCCCGTACCGAGGCCGAACGGCTCCGCAAGGAGGCCGTGGAGGAGACCGAGCGGCTGCGCGCCGAGTCGGCGGAGCGGCTGCGGACCCTCCAGCAGCAGGTCGAGGAGGAGACGGCGCGGCTGCGCGACGAGGCCGCCGGGGACGCGGCGAACGCCCGCGCCGAGGGCGAGGCGATCGCCGTACGGCTGCGCGGTGACGCCGCCGCCGAGGCCGAGGAGCTGCG
>DOWQ01000047.1 GCA_003519485.1 Streptomyces sp.
GGTGAGCCAGCCCTCGGCGACCAGCTCGCCGTAGGCGTCCGCGACGGTGTTGCGGGCGACCCCGAGGTCCACGGCGAGGGCGCGCGAGGAGGGCAGCCGGGTGCCGGGCAGGAGCCGGCCGGTGCGGACGGCGTCGAGCAGCGCGTCGATCAGTGACTGCCGCACCCCGGGCACACCGCCGGAGGGCAGATCGAGATGCAGGTCGCTGCCGAAAGTGGCCCGTGTTTCCGCCATGGAAGTGGACCATACTCATGCGCCAGTCGGCTCGTAACGTTGTGGTCATGACGAACAACACCGCTGGAAAGAACGTCCGCCTCCACGGCCCCCGGATGAACCTCCCCGAGCTGGCCCCGGGCGTCTACAAGGCCATGGTCGCCCTCAACCGGGCCGCCGAGGAGGGCATCGACCCGGTGCTCGCGGAGCTGGTCAAGATCCGCGCCTCGCAGCTCAACCACTGCGCCTTCTGCCTGGACATGCACACCAAGGACGCCCGCGCGGCGGGCGAGCGGGAGGACCGGCTCTACCTCCTCAGCGCCTGGGAGGAGGCCACCGGCTACTACACCGAGAAGGAGCAGGCGGCGCTGGCGCTCACCGAGGCGGTCACCGTCCTGACGGACGGCTTCGTGCCGGACGAGGTCTACGACCGGGCCGCCGCCCACTTCGAGCCGGCCGAGCTGGCCCGGCTCATCGGGCTCATCCTGACCATCAACTCCTGGAACCGGATCGCCGTGACGACCCGCGCCCAGCCGGGCTCCTACCAGCCGGGACAGCACTGACGGAACGCCGTGCCGGGCGCGGGGCGGTGCGGGAGCAGGGCGGGCCGGGCGCGGGGCGGCACACCGGCCCGGCACGGCGGGGGAACTCGCTCGCCTGCGGATTCGGTTGACGCAGCAGGCAGGGGCCGACGCCCCGGATGACGTCTACGGCACCTGCCCGCTGTCCGCCGCCACCTCGGCCCAAACCGTCTTGCCGACGAAGTCGCGGAGTGTCACGCCCCAGCGGGTGGCGAGGATGTCGACGAGGAGCAGTCCCCGGCCTGATTCCGCGTCGGGCGCGGGGGCCTGCGGAGAGGTGGGAGGCCGGTCGGGGCAGGCATCCGAGACCTCGATACGGATCACGCGCGTACGCGCCTCGAAAGCGAGCCGCAGGCCGAAGTCCCGTTCGGGCACGCGACCGTGGCGTACGGCGTTCGCGGCGAGCTCGGCGACCAGCAGCGCGACCGTGCAGGACGTGTCCGACGCGGGCGGGTGGCCCCACTCCTCCAGACGCCTCACCGCGAGCCGCCGGGCGAGCCGTGCCCCCTGGGGCGACGACGCGAACCGCATCGCGAACGCGTGGCGCAGGGGTTCGCAGCCCCCCGACTCCCCACCGAGCGGCTTCCCGGTGGCTCCTGTGTCCCGCTTCGGGTCCTCGCCCGGCGCGGCCATCGTCTTCAGCACGGTGTCGTCCATCCAGTACGTCGATCCTTCGCACGACCCGCAGGGAGTTTGAGTCGTGACGTTCTGTGCTCAAGAATCGTCCGGAGCGCCTACGCTCGAAAGGTGATGAAGCCTTACCCCTTGGGCCGTAAGGAACGGAAGTGGCGCCTTGGCCAAGGAAATTGACCCGAGATCGTCGATGGCGGCACTGTTCGGTTCCCGGGTCCGCCGACTCCGTACGGCCGCCGGGCTGACCCAGGCCGAACTGGGCCGGAAGACCCATGTGGTCAGCACCCGGATCACCCAGATCGAGCGCTCGTCGGGCGCGAAGCCGACCCTGGAGCTGGCCCGCGCGCTGGACGACGTCCTCGGGGCGGACAACCTGCTGGTCGACCTCTGGCCGTACGTCTACCGCGAGGCGTTCCCGGACTGGTCGCGGGCCTTCATGGCGCACTCGGCGCGGGCGGTGTCCGTCCGTGAGTACGCGGCCCATGTCGTGCCCGGTCTCCTGCAGACCGAGGACTACGCCCGAGCGCTGCTGAGCGTGGGCCTCTCACTCAAGGATGAGGAACATCTGGAGGAACGCATCTCCGTCCGTCTCGGGCGACAGGAACGGCTGGGTGCGCCCGACCGTCCGGACCTGTGGGTCGTCCTGGACGAGTCGGTGCTCATGCGTCCTGTCGGTGGCCCGACCGTCATGCGAGCTCAGTTGGCCCGGCTGCTGGAGGCCGCTGCGGACCGCCACATCACCGTGCAAGTCATGCCGTTCCATCAGGGGGAGCACGACGTGATGGGTGGCTCCCTGACTGTTCTGACCCTGTCGGACTCGTCCGAAGTCGCCTACACGGAGGGTGCCCACTACGGCCAGCTCATCGAGGATCCGGACGAAGTCGGACGCTTGGCGGTGTCTTACGATCGCGTTCGGGCAGTAGCCCTGCCCCCGCTCATGTCGCTCGACATGATCCGATCCGTGATGGAGGGCAACCACCGTGGAGCCAATGTCCCGTCCCGATCCGACCGTCGCCGCCTGGCGCAAGAGCAGCTACAGCAATCAGGAAGGGGGCAACTGCGTGGAAGTGGCGGACGGATTCCCCGGCGTCGTGCCCGTCCGTGACAGCAAGACCGCGCACGGCCCTGTCCTGACCTTCTCTCCGGCCTCCTGGGCGGCGTTCATAACCGAGTTGAAGACCGGCCACCGCCCCTGACCTGGCCGGGAGGCCGACTCAGCCGGCCTCCCGGCCGACCCTTGCTCAGTAGTGGTATCGCGCTTGGACCACGATGAGTTCGTCACCTCTGGCCCGGTAGACGAGCCGGTGTTCCTCATCAATTCTCCGGGACCAATAGCCACTGAGGTCCCCCCTGAGCGGCTCCGGCTTGCCGATGCCGGCGAACGGGTCTCGCTTGCTTTCCTCGATGAGCCGATTGATACGCTTGATCATGCGGCGGTCGGTCTCGGACCAGTACACATAGTCCGCCCACGCCTGCTCAGTGAATACGACCTTCACTCGGAGCCTTCGACCTCGATCAATTCACGGGGCGCGACTTGGCCCGCCTCGGCCTCAGCGACCGACTCCGCCAGACGGCGGGCGTTGGCCGGCGAGCGCAGCAGGTAGATCGTCTCCTGCCAGGAAGAGAAGTCCTCCTCGGACAGCAGGACAGCGTTACCGTTGCGAGATGTGATGTGCACGGGAGAACGGTCGTCGTTGACCTTCTCGATCAACGGAAACAGGTTCTTGCGAGCCTCACTGGCAGTGATGGACATGGCCACCCCCTCTTCTTTGACTGGTACAAGACATAGTACCAGTCATTGCCATGCAGGGACAGGCTGAGCGTGGGACGCCAAACCACCACATCCGTCGCGCCCAGCGTGGCCACCACTCCACCACCCCGCGCTGGGCCGGGCACCGGCTGCCGATGGCTTCCCCCGTCCCGCCGGGGCCTCGTGCGCGGGGGTCCGGTCGCCCACGGGCCTCCTGAAAGAACCTGGGAGAAAGAACTACCTACCCACCCTCCCCTCCCCCATGTCACCCGGAGGAGTGACATGGTTGCGGAGAGCACGCACGGACCGTTACGTTCGCCGCGACAACCACAGACGAAGACGGCCCCCGGCCGGGACGGCAATCCCGATCGAGGGCCTGACCGATCAGGAAGTGACACCTTCCCGATGGCTGAGCCGCAGTCTAACGCGCGCCTGCGCGCCGACGCCGGAGCTCCGACCTCCGGCGTGATCCACGTCCGTACCCGCCTCACGGCCGACTTCACCGTGCTCGCCAACGCCCTTGTGCAGCGGCCCGGAAGCGCCGTCACGGTCGGCGTCGCGGCGTACATCCTCTCGTTGCCGGACGGCGCACGCGTGAGCATCGCCGCGCTGTGCGCCCACTTCACCGAGGGCGAGATCCTGATTTCACGGGCACTCAGAGAGCTGGAGTCCGCCGGTTACCTGGAACGACGCCGCGAGCGGGGGCCCGGCGGCCTGATCCGCACCCGGACCTACGTGTACGACGTCCCGCCGGAGGAGGCCCGCCCCGGTACCTCGTCGACCGCCGACACGAGGCGCGCGGCCTCGGCCAGGATTCCGCAGACGCCGTGCCCCGGTCCCGGGACCGGACCCCGACCCGTACCCGTACGCGCGCCCCGCGCCGTACCCGCTCCCCCGCCGCCACTCGCACTCCCCGAGGCCGACCCGCAGGCCGTCGTCATCCTCGCCTCGTTGCGTATCGCCGATCGCCGGTTGATCCTGTCCCGCCGCGAAGTCGCCGAACTCGCGCCCGCCGTCGCGCAGTGGCTCGCGCAGGGCATCGGCCCCGGGCAGATCACGGATCTGCTCACCACCGGACTCCCGGACCACTTCCGGACGCGCCCGGCCCGCATCCTGGCCTACCGGCTCCGCGAACTGCCCGTCGTCGCCGCACCGGTGCCGGTTTCAGCGCCGCCCAAGCCGGCCGTGCTGCCGTGGCAGACCTGCGACGGCGGCTGCGAGCGTGCCTTCCGCGCCGCAAAACCCGGCTGCTGCCGCGACTGCCGCCCGGAGAACCGGCCGGCCCACGGCCAGGCGAACTCCCCCCACGACTGGCGGGAGCAATCTGTTGAGCCGACGAGCCGACTGCTGTCCGCCGCCGGGTGAACGACGCCGTACAGCGGGCCGGGACGGAGCCCTGGGACCGCCGAGAGGAAGTGGATCGAAGTGGCCGTGGGTGTGGCAATCCGTCAGGCATGGGTTCGACACCAGATGGAGGTGGATCATGGTCGACCGGTTTACGGACGGGCTTCTGACGCCGGCAGAAACGTCCTCCTACCTTGAGATCCCGTCGTCGACTCTCGCCTCCTGGCTGAGGGGCAAAGCAGCCGGCTCCCCACTCGTGCACCATGTCGGGCCGGTTCGCAAGGGGCAGCCTTCGGTGCCGTTCATCGCCGTGGCCGAAGCTCACGTCCTACGCTCCTTGCGCTCTCTCGGCCTGCGGATGAGTGAGATCAGAGAAGCGGCAGCAGCCGTGCGTGACGCCTTCGACACCCCCTATGGTTTGGTGTCGAAGCGGATCGCGACCGACGGCGTGGACATCTTCGTCGAGCACGGCTTCGCAGACCTGCGCAGGGCCCGGGACGGCCAAGCCCCCATTCAAGAGGTCGTAGCGGAGTACCTTCGCTACCTGACCTGGGAGGCGGACGACGATTTCCCCACGAGTCTGCGGCTGCGGCAGTACCCGGATTCAGTCCCGGTTGTCATCGACCCGAGGTTCGGCCACGGTCAACCCGTCGTCGCCTCCAATCGGGTCTCGGTCAAGGCCGTCACCGAACTCTGGGAGGCCGGGGAAAGCGTCGAAGACATCGCATACGAGTACGACATGACCCCGGAGCAGGTCGACGTCCTGTGCCAGGCAGTGGTGCACCTTGCCGCCTGAGTTCTTCCTCCGCACGGCAGCAGCGGTACGGCCGAGGGCCGGTCCCGGGGGCTTTCCGGGACCGGCCCGTACGGACGACGACGGCCGCGCGCCTGAGCGCCTGAGCGCCTGAGCAACGGGCCCGGGACCGGCTCGGGCGTCCGGAGGTCAGGGCGTGCCCCGAGCCGCTACGGGAGCCACTTCTTCCAGACCTCCGGGTGGTCGTCGATCCAGCGCTGGGCCGCCTCCTCCGGCGGGAGCTTCTCGGCCGCGATCAGCTGGGAGACCTCGTTCTGGTCCTGCTCGGTCCACTTGAAGTTCTTCAGGAACTCCGCCGCCTCGCCGCCGTTCTTCGCGAAGCCCGCGTTGAGGTACTTCTGCAGCGGGGTCGTGGGGTAGGCGCAGTCGATGTCCTCCGGCTCCTGCGCCGCGCACTCGTCGCTGTACTCCGGCAGCTCCACCTCGACCATCGGCACTTCCTCGAACAGCCACTGCGGCTTGTACCAGTAGGTGAGGAAGGGCTTCTTCTGCTTGGCCGACTGCTGGATCTGGGTGATCTGCGCGGCTTCCGAACCGGCGAAGACGACCTTGTAGTCGAGGTCGAAATTCTTCACCAGCGCCTTGTCGTTGGTGACGTAGGACGGAGAGCCGTCCAGCAGCTGGCCGCGGTCGCCGCTCTCCGGAGTGCGCAGTTCGTCCGCGTACTTGTCGAGGTTCTTCCAGTTCGTGACGTCGGGGTGCTCGTCCGCCCAGTACTTGGGCACGTACCAGCCGATGTGGCCGGTGACGCCGAGGTCCCCGGCGGGCACGATGGTCTTCTTCTCCTCGACGTACAGCTTTTCCTGTTCCGGGTGGCCCCAGTCCTCCATGATCGCGTCGACGCGGCCCTGGCTGAGCGCGTCCCAGGCCGGCACCTCGTCGGTCTGCACGGTCTCGACGCGGTAGCCGAGCTCGTGCTTCAGCAGTTGCTCGGCGACGGCCACATTGGCCTGGGCGCCGACCCAGGACTGCACCGAGAGCGTGACGCTCTTGATGCCCTCCGGGGCGGCGAACGGCGAGGACTGCTTGGTCATGTCCGCCGCGCCGCAGCCGGTCACGCCGAGCAGGGCGACGGCCGAGACCGCGGCTGCGGCGGTCCGGGCGGCGGGCCGGAGCTTGGTTCGAGCCATCTCAGCTCTCCTTCTCGTGCCGGCGCGTGGTGGGCTGGGTGACGCGGTCGAGCATCAGTCCGAGGCAGACGATCGCGGCGCCCGCGATCAGGCCGACCGCCAGGTCGCCCTGGGCGAGGCCGAACACCACGTCGTAGCCGAGCGCGCCGGAGCCGACGAGGCCGCCGATGATGACGACGGCGAGGACGAGTACGACGCCCTGGTTGACGGCGAGGAGCAGCGACGGGCGGGCCAGCGGCAGCTGCACCTGGCGCAGCTGCTGGCCGCTGGTGGCCCCGAGCGAGCGGGCGGCCTCCAGCGCGGCCCCGTCGACCTGCCGCAGCCCCTGGGTGGTGATCCGGACGACGGCCGGCAGGGCGTAGACGATGGCGGCCGCAGCGGCGGGGGCCCGGCCCACGCCGAACNNGATGGGGATCAGATACACGAACTGCGGCATCGTCTGGAAGATGTCCAGCACCGGCCGCAGCAGCCGTTCCAGGCGTTCGCTGCGGGCGGCGGCGATGCCGACGGCGAAGCCGAGCACCAGCGTGACCGCGACGGCGGCGAGGACCTGCGAGAGCGTGTCCAGCGACGGGTTCCACACACCGAGTACGCCGAGCGCGGCCGTGGCGAGGACGGCGGTCAGCGCGGTGCGCCAGGTGCCGATGGTCCAGGCGAGGGCGGCGACGACGAGCAGCACGGACCACCACGGCAGCCCCTGGAGGCCGGAGCGGAGCGGGTTGAGGACCCAGCTCGTGAAGTGCGCCGCCCAGTCGGCGGTGCCGCCGGTGACCGGCACCCCGGTGTAGAGGTGGTCGACCATCCACTCCTTGGCGGTGTTGACCGGCTCCGCGATGGGCACGACCCAGCCGTCCGGCCAGATCAGCCCGCCCACGGCCCGCCCCACGGCGGCGACGGCGGCGACGAGCAGCGCGACCAGGGCCCAGCCGCGCCAGCTGCGCAGGACGTGCGGGCCGGTCGGCTCCTCGCCGATCCGCTTGCCCGCGGCCTCGGTCGTACGGTCCAGGACGACGGCGAGCAGCACGATCGGGATGCCGGCGGCGAACGCCTCGCCGACGTCGACGGCGGACAGCGCCTGGTAGACGCGGTCACCGAGGCCGCCGGCGCCGATGACCGAGGCGATGACGGCCATCGACAGGGCCATCATGATCGTCTGGTTGAGGCCGAGCAGCAGCTCCTTGCGGGCCAGCGGCAGCCGGGCGGTCGTCAGCCGCTGCCGCCCGGTGGCGCCGAGCGAGGTCACGGCCTCCATCACGCCGGTGTCGGCATGGCGCAGGCCCAGGGCGGTGAGCCGCGCCATCGGCGGGGCCGCGTAAATGACGGTGGCCAGCACGGCGCCGGGCACTCCGATGCCGAAGATCAGCACGACCGGCAGCAGGTAGGCGAAGGCCGGCAGCACCTGCATGGTGTCGAGCACGGGACGCAGCAGGCGGTACGTACGGTCCGACAGCCCGGCGGCGAGGCCGAGCAGCGCGCCCAGCAGCACCGAGACGAGCACGGCGATCACCATCAGGGCCAGCGTCTGCATGGTCGGCACCCACATGCCGAGGAAGCCGCACAGAGCGATGCAGACGGTGGTGGTGACGGCGAGCCGCGGGCCGGCCACCCGCCAGGCGACCAGCCCGGCGACGGCCGTGACCCCGGCCCAGCCGAGGCCGAGCAGCACCAGGTAGACGGCGCGCACGCCGAGCACGATGCCGTTGCTGATGTGGCCGAAGAAGTACAGGAAGAGCGGGTGGCTGTCGCGGTTGTCGATGATCCAGTCGTTGACCTCGCCGAGCGGCCCGGACACGTCGGCGGTCAGCTCCGCGGGCCAGCTGCCGCTGGCCCAGCGGGCGTGCAGCAGCGGCACGGCCACCGCGGCGACGAGCGCGAGCAGCAGCAGTTTGCCGAGGGCGGGCCGGCGCGTCAGCGCGGCGATCGGATTCCACCGGGCGGGGCCGGCGGCGGTGGTTTCGGCAGTGGCCATCAGGCGGCCACCTCGGGGGCCTCCGTGCCGGCCACGACGCCGAGGAGGCATTCGTGGTCCACCACGCCGAGGAGTTTGCCGCCGGACATCACCCGGGCGACTGCCTCGCCGGAGCGGGCGACCGCCTCGATGGCCTCCGAGACGGTGGCCTCCGGGCGCAGCGCCGGGCCGGACTCGGCCTCCCCGGCGGCGGCGGGCCGCATGGCGGTGCCGACGGTGATGACCTGTTCGCGGGGCACGTCTCGGACGAACTCGCGTACGTAGTCGTCGGCGGGCGCGCCGACGATCTCCTCGGGGGTGCCGAGCTGCACGATGCCGCCGTCGCGCATCAGCGCGATCCGGTCGCCGAGGCGCAGCGCCTCGTTGAGATCATGAGTGATGAACACCATCGTCCGGCCCTCCTCGCGGTGCAGCCGGATGACCTCCTCCTGCATCTCGCGGCGGATGAGCGGGTCAAGGGCGCTGAACGGCTCGTCGAAGAGCAGCACCTCGGGGTCGACGGCGAGCGCGCGGGCGAGCCCGACGCGCTGCTGCTGGCCGCCGGAGAGCTGGCCGGGGCGGCGGCTCTCCAAGCCGGTCAGGCCGACCTTGTCGACCATCTCGGCGGCCTTGGCCCGCCGCGCGGCCCTGCCCATGCCCTGGATCTCCAGGCCGTAGGCGATGTTGTCGAGGACGGTGCGGTGCGGCAGCAGGCCGAAGTGCTGGAAGACCATCGCGGCCCGGTGCCGGCGCAGCTCGCGCAGCCGGCTCCGGTCCATGGCGCGTACGTCCTCGCCGTCGATGCTTATGCTGCCGCTGGTCGGCTCGATCAGCCGGGTGAGGCAGCGGACGAGGGTGGACTTGCCGGAGCCGGAGAGGCCCATGACGACGAAGACCTCGCCCTGCTCGACGTCGAAGGAGACGTCGCGGACCGCCGCGGTGCAGCCGGTGCGCCGGCGCAGCTCCGCCGGGGAGAGCCCGGCGTGCTCGCTGCCGGGGATGCGATCGGCCTTGGGGCCGAAGACCTTCCACAGGCCGTCGACGGCGAAGACGGGGGCGGAGCCGTCCCGGCCGGCCGCCTCGGGGCCGCCCGCGGTGCCGCGGTTCCCGGCCCCGGCTTCCTTCTTGTCGGTTCCGGTCATCGGGCAACGCCTCCGTCGGTGGTGTCTGCTGCGAGCAACTCCGCGCACTTCTCGCCGACCATCAGCACGCCGATCATCGGGTTGACGGCGGGCATGGTCGGGAACACCGACGCGTCGGCGATCCGGATGCCGTCCAGGCCGCGAATCCGCAGCTGCGGGTCGACGACGGCCATCGGGTCGCCGGCGGCGCCCATCCGGCAGGTGCCCGCCGGATGGTAGACGGTGTGCGCGACCTTGCGGGCGTACTCGCTGATGTCCTCGTCCGAGGTGACCTCCGGGCCGGGGGCCACCTCGCGCTTCAGCCAGTGGGCGAGCGGCTCGGTTTTCGCGATCTCACGGGCGAGCTTGATGCCGTCGACGAGGGTGCGGCCGTCGTGGTCGTCCTCGTCCGTGAAGTAGCGGAAGTCGAGGGCGGGCTTCACGGCCGGGTCGGCGCTGGTGAGGTAGAGCCGGCCGCGGCTGTGCGGCTTGGGGATGTTGGGCGTCATCGACACGCCGTGCTCGGGCTTTTCGTAGCCCAGCCGCTCGGGGTTGTCGGTGAACGGGATCTGGTAGAAGTGGAACATCAGGTCGGGGCCCCGGGATTCGGGGTCCCGCCGTACGAAGAGGCCCGCGTCCGAGTCCATCGCGGAGTTCTCCGGGATCGGCCCGTCGGTCTCCCAGACGATGACGGACTCGGGGTGGTCGAGCAGGTTCTCGCCGACACCCGGCAGGTCGTGGACGACGGGAATCCCCAGCGCCTCGAGATCGCCCCGGGGGCCGATGCCGGAGTGCATCAGCAGCCGCGGGGTGTCGACCGCGCCCGCGCAGACCAGCACCTCGCGGCGGGCCCGCAGCAGGGTCTCCGTGCCGTCCTTCGCCCGGACCCGCACGCCGGTCGCCCGGCTGCCGTCCAGCTCCAGCTCGTATGCCCAGGTCTCCAGCAGAATGCGGAGGTTGGGGCGGTCGCCGGCCTCGATGTGCGGGTGGAGATAGGCGACGGAGGCGGAGGAGCGCTTGTTGTCCTCCGGGTGGTAGGCCAGGTCGAAGAAGCCGACACCCTCGTGGAACGGCTCCTTGTTGAAGCTCTCGACGCGCGGCACCCCGGCGGCCTGCTGCGCGGCCGCCACGAAGTCACGGGCGATCGCGTTCCGGTCCTTCTCGTCCACCGGGACGATGTTGTTGCGGAGCTTGCCGAAGAACGGGTCCATGGCGGCCGCGTCCCAGCCCTCGGCGCCCGCCTCGGCCCACTCGTCCCAGTCCCCGGGCAGCGGCTTGAAGCTGATCAGGGTGTTGTGCGAGGAGCAGCCGCCGAGCACCCGCGCCCGGCTGTGCCGGATGAAGGAGTTGCCGCGCGGCTGCTCGGTGGTCGGGTAGTCGTAGTCGAGGTCACCGCCGAGCAGACCCAGCCAGCGGCGCAGGGTGAGCACCTCGGGGCGGTCGATGTCCGACGGGCCGCCCTCGACGAGGGTGACGGTGACGCCGGGGTCCTCGGTCAGCCGGGAGGCGATGACCGAGCCGGCCGTGCCGCCGCCGACGATCACGTAGTCGACGGGCTCGGCTTCGGGTGGCGGGGTGGTGCTGGACGGCGGCATGGGCGGCTGCTCCTCTGCAAGGTGCGTGCGTATGCGTACTCGGTGAACAGACGGGCTGTCAGCCCGCGAACCAGCGCTGCGGGCGGGGGTTGAGGTTCTGGTAGATGTGCTTGGACTCGCGGTACTCCGCCAGCCCCGCCGGTCCCAGCTCCCGGCCGTTGCCGGACTTGCCGAAGCCGCCCCACTCGGCCTGCGGGAGGTACGGGTGGTAGTCGTTGATCCAGACGGTGCCGTGCCGCAGCCGGCCGGCGACGCGCCGGGCGCGGCCCGCGTCGGAGGTCCAGACGGCGCCGGCGAGCCCGTACTCGGTGTCGTTGGCCAGCGTGACCGCCTCCTCCTCCGTACGGAAGGTCTCGACGGTGAGGATCGGGCCGAAGGTCTCCTCGCGGATCACCCGCATCCCCCGGTGGCACCGGTCCAGGACGGTCGGCGAGTAGAAGTAGCCGGACTCGGGCCGGACGTCGGACGGCTCGGGGCGGGAACCGCCGGTGCGCACGACCGCGCCCTCCTCACGCGCGGAGGCGACGTACATCTCGGTCTTGGCGAGTTGCTGCGCGGAGACGAGCGGGCCGCACTCCACGCCCTCCTCGGTGCCGCGGCCGAGCCTGATCGCGGCGGCGCGGCGGGAGAGTTCGGTGACGAACCGCTCACTCAGGGACTCCTCGACGATGAGCCGGGCGCCGGCTGAGCAGACCTGGCCGCTGTGGAAGAAGGCGGCGTTGACCGCCTGGTCGACCGCGGTGTCGAAGCCCTCGTCGGTGTCGCAGGAGTCGGCGAAGACGACGTTGGGGTTCTTGCCGCCGAGCTCCAGGGCGACCTTCTTGACGCTGGGCGCGGCGGCCTGGGCGACCTTCGTGCCGCTGATCAGTCCGCCGGTGAAGGACACCATGTCGACATCGGGGTGCTCGGACAGCCGGGCGCCGACCGGGTCGCCTGCGCCGGTGACGAGATTCGCCACGCCGTCCGGGAGGCCCGCCTCGGCGAGCAGCTTGATCATGTGCACGGTGGACAGCGGGGTGATCTCGCTGGGCTTGAGCACGAAGGTGTTGCCGGTGGCGAGGGCCGGGGCGACCTTCCAGCTGGCCTGGAGCAGCGGGTAGTTCCAGGGCGCGATCAGCGCGCAGACGCCGACCGGTTCGTACACGACGACGCTGTGCACCTCGGGGTCGCCCGCGTCCACGACCCGGCCGCCGCTCTCGTTCATGACGAGGTCGGCGAAGTAGCGGAAGGCCTTGGTCACGTCGTCGACGTCGACCCGGCCCTCCTCGAGGGTCTTGCCGGTGTCGCGGCTCTCGATGAGCGCGATCTCCTCGCGGTCCCGCTGGAGCAGCCCGGCGACCCGGCGCAGCAGCTCGGCGCGCTCGGCGACCGGAGTGTGCGGCCAGGGGCCGGTGTCGTACGCGCGGCGCGCGGCGGCGACGGCGGCGTCCGTGTCCTCGGCGCCGCCCTCGGCGACGAGCGCGAGGACGGTGGCGTCAGCGGGGTCGAGAACCTCGCGTGTCGCGCCGGATGCCGAGGCGCGCCATGCGCCGTCAATGTGAAGTGTTTCGAGCGCCGACATGTGTGAGTTCTGCCTTCCGTGCCTGGAATGTCCCCGCCAGTCCAGCCGCATTACGGCATACCGGCAACTGAGACCCCTCCCCCATCGGCCGGAAAACATGCAGAGGGCTTAACGCTGAGTGGCGCTCCTCACTCCTGGCTCACTCGACGTGCGGCGGCGCGGCGCAGATCTCGCCCGGGCAGAAGGAGGTGTGCAGCACCTCGAGAATCTCCTGGTGGCCGGCCCACTCGTCGTCGGGAGCGGCGAACAGCAGGGCATAGCGGACGCTGTTCGCGGCGGTGAAGCCGCGGACGAGAGTGTGACGCACAGTGTCGTCCTGAGTCAGATGCGTGTACTCCAATTCCGCCGTGTCGCCGCTTTCCGCGCTGTCGCCGCCGGCAGCGCCGTCCGTGCGGACCCGTTCGAGCCGGATCTGCCGGTACTCGTCCGCCTGCGCCGACACGTAGGCGTCCGTCTCCTCCATCGCCGCGAACGGGGTCATGCCGGGCTCGGTCAGCTCGTAGATCTGGATCAGGCTGTCGTCGTCGTCCGCCCGGAAGAAGACGCTGTCCCGCTCGGTGTCGCGCTGCCAGCTGTCCGGGACGTCGACGCTGTAGCCGGCCGGTTCCCGCACCCGCCGGAAGCCCGCCGGCGGCGAGGCCCCCGGCGAGGGCCCGGCGGCTCCGGGGGACGAGGGCGTGGGACCGCCGGTGGCCCGGGCGGAGGCGGACGGGGCG
>DOWQ01000266.1 GCA_003519485.1 Streptomyces sp.
GAGGAGGCGCATCACGCGGTTGGCGGTCATCGGGTGCTCCAGGAGGGTGCGGGCCGGCGGGCGGTCGGTTGGGGTTTGCGGCGGGTCGGGACGAGGTGCCAGCCCATGACCCAGGCCGCGGGGACGGGGGCGGTCATGCGGCGGCCGCCAGGGCGGGGGCCTGGTCCTGGCTCGCGTAGCGGGACAGCTCCTCGCCCGTGATGGCTTCGACGAGGGCGCAGAGGATGACCTCGGCGGAATTCGGGGTAACGGCGTTGCCGTACTGGCGGACGCGCTCCCGCTTGGATCCGAGGACGGTGTACTCGTCGGCAAAGCTCATGGCGCGGCCGATCTCGTGCGGCTCGAGCATCCGGAACAACACGTCCTCGATCGCGGGCTTGCCGTGCACGAGGGCGTACCGGTCCCGGGTCGTGACCGCGCCGATCGGGTCCGTGACACGGCGGGCCGTGCCCGTTCCGTAGTACGGGATCAGCAGATGCTCGGCCGCGCCCGCCGGGGCGACGAGGCCGTGATGGTTCCCCGACGCGGTGACCGTGGCCAGGGCCTCCGACACCGACCGGGCCACTGACCCGCCGCCCCGCAACTCGGCGACGAACGGCAGCCAGGCGAGTCCGGTCTCGTTGCGGGCGGTCTGCGTGCGCAGCGGCAGGTTCGCGGGCGCCGGGCCCTTGCCGTCCCGTCCCTCGACCGGCACCAGCAGCGGCGGTATCGCCAGGGCGTCGTTCTCCCGCGTCGTGCGGCACGGCATCGGGTCCAGCATGCTCGTGGCCGCGTCCCGCCAGGTTCCGCCGGCTGGGACCATCATCGGCACCGGGCGGGCAAACCGCTCCAGCCCGGCCTGGATGCGGGCGAGGGTCTTCTCTGCGAGGGGCCGGGCCCGGTCGCCGATGCGCTGTCCCGGGAGGGCCCAGTCGATCGCCGCGAGTGCGGGCAGCACCTCGGGCTCGACGACCTGGTTGCGGCAGGTGACCTGCGGGCAGCGGTACACGTACTGCTGCCGGTAGCGGCCCATGTCGGCGCCGCGCTTCTTGAACACCTGCACGGCCTGCACCCAGGTGTCGCAGCCCGGGCACCAGGCGCGCGGCCGGAGCCACTTGTCCCACTCCGGAGCCCGGCCCAACGACTCGTGCCAGTAGGCGACGTACAGCCGATCGCGGGACTGCGGGGCGCGGTGCACGGCCCGCGGGTCCGCGTGCATGCTGTTGAGCGCGATGGTGCGGGTCAGGTAGCCGAGCTTCTTGATCTCGCCCAGCCACCGGTCCCACTGGTCCCACGCTCGGACGTCGATGACGTTCTCGACCACGCCGGCCTTCACCAGCCCCCCGCGCTCGATCACGCCGCGCAGGTAGATCGGGACTTCCTCCATCAGCGCGCGGGACCGTTCGACTTCCTCATCGGGCACCGTGTCGAACAGGTCGCCTTGCAGAGTGTTGGCGAAGTCGCGGCGCTTCCCGCGGGCGTTGCTCCACTGCGGGCATTCCGGGGAGGCCCAGAAGATGTCGGTGACCGGCCACTTCTCGACCGGGGCTTCGCGGATGTCGCCGCGGTAGTGATCTACGGTGGGGAAGTTCGCGGCGTGCGACTCGATCGCGCGGGCCCAGTGGTTCGCGGCGCGTTCGACCCGCACCCCGGGGACAGAGTGCGCGCCCTGGGAGGAGCCGCCTGCACCACAAAACCAATCCATAACGGACAAAGCGTCGTTGTCGTTGTGGAACATCAGGCGGCTTCCTTCGCGTCGTCAGTGATCAGGCGTAGGCGGGGTCGGACGGTCCGCCGGGTGCCGATGGCGTCTTCGAGGGCCCGGCGGTTCGCGGCGGCCCGGGCGGTGGCGACTGCGACCGGCCGTTCGTCGCGCGCCCCGCCGAACGTTCCGGTGGGCAGCTCCTCCGCGAGCAGGCGCTCCAAGGGGCTCATGCCGCCGTCTCCCGCGCTTCGATCTCGCGCCGCGGGTGGACTCCCCCGTCACGCAAGGCCCGCCCCTGCTCGTGGCATTCGATACCCGGCTCGACCTGGCAGGCCGGGCAGCATGCCGTGATCCGCACCCAGGCGGCAATCCGCGACGGGTGGGGCAGGGCGGGGATGCGGCGGCCGGTACGGGTACGGCACGGCTGGTGCTCGTGCGCCCCGCAGTGCGGGCAGGCGACGGCGCGGGCGGGGTGCTGCACGGCGCGCAGCGTGTGACGGATCGAGTCGGGCATCGGGGCGGCGGGCTGGCGCTGGGTCACGGCTGGCTCCTCGGGGCGGTGTCGTCGGTGTCGTCGAGCAGTTGGCAGGGGCGGCATTCGCAGGTCCGTTTGCCGCCGTCGGGGGATCCGGCGCGTATCCACGCCCGGTGTTCCTCGAGGGCCGTCTGCCAGGCGTGGTCGGGTGGTGGGTCGGGGTCCGGTTCGGGTGGCCGGGTGCCGGCGGGCCAGCCGCCGGGAATGTGGCCGGGTGGTTTCGGCTGCCGTTCCTGGGGCGTGGGCCCGGCGGTTCGTGTGGGGCGCATCTGCTGGCGGAGGAAGGCCCGCAGGTCGCCCTGCTGGCGGATCTCCCGCATGTCGGTTGCGTCGAAGTCGGTCATGCCGCACCGTCCTGGGGCTCGACGATCTCCGCGTCGGGGATGTCGCCGTCGGCCTCCATGCGGGCAAGGGCGAGTCGGGATGCCTCGCGGCGCCGCTGTTCCTCTGCCGCGCGCTGCTCTGCGGTCAGCTCCGACTCCCCCGCGGCGGCCCGTGTGCGGGCGGTGTGAGGCTTGGTGCGGGTCTTGCCGAGCGGCTGCTTCTCGCTGCCGCCCGGGATCTTGCAGGGGCGGCCGATCGCGGCACGGCACGCCGGGCATTCGACGCCGAGCGGCCCGGCGCGGCGCACGGTGTCGAGGAGCGCTTCCTCGTCGGAGTCGGGCACGACGCGGCCGACTTCGAAGCCTCGGGCTTCGAGCTCTGTCACGAAGTCGCGGTGCGGGCCGCCTTCCAGCGCCGGGCGGCCGGACGGCGGGGCGACCCGGCCGGAAGCTATGGCCTGCACCTGGCCGCGGTAGCGGGCCAGGTACTCGCGCACGGTCTCGTCCGGCAGCGGCTCGTACCGGAAGTTCTCCAGCCGCTTGCTGCGGATCTTGCTGCGGAGGGTGCGGACGTGGTGGGGCAGGATCCACAGCTTGGCGTCGGGGTCCTTCGGGGATGTCGTGTAGTAGACCGCTACGGCCGCGCAGGAGTCGGCGTCGAACGGCAGGTCGTGGAGGGCCGATGACCAGGCGATGGCGGCGGCCTGGGAGGGCTTGCGGTTGTCGAAGGCTGAGCAGTGGCCCAGGAGTTCGGCGGCTTCTTTGGGGTTCATGCGGAGTCCTCAGAGTCGAGAGAGGCGGCGAGGGCTGCCCAGCCGGCGACGGTGGCGTCGGTGCCGGTGAGGGTCTGGCCGGTGGCGAGCTGTACGACGTTGCTGCCGCTGCTGCGCTGGTGGCGTTCGGAGGCCCGCTTGTGGTCGTCGCGGATCCACTTCTGCCAGGCGTCGGGCCAGGACTTCCGGCGGGCGCCGGTGGATCGGAAGTGGCTGACGAACTGGGCGGTGCAGTGGTCGAGGTCGATGAGGTCGGCGAAGCCGTCGCGGCGAGCCCAGCGGCGCATGCCGTCAGTGAGGGTGAAGCCGTCGGCGTCAATGGGGGCGAGGCCGTCAGGCCGTCGCGGCTCGGCTTCTGCGGTGGGCTCGATTTCGATGACCGGCCCGCCACCCCCCTCCTCTTCTGGGGTAGGGGTAGGGGTAGGGGCAGGGGCAGGGGCAGGGGAATGCGCGCGTGATGTGGGCGCGCGCCCGCGCGTAGAGCCTTTCGGACCCCCCTCGGTAGGGGTATCGGAGGGGGTTGCCAAGGGGGGTCCCGAACCCCCTCGGGTGGGGTCCGGATCGGGGGTGCCGAAGGCCCGGCGCAGGGTTCCGATGTGGTCGGCTACCTGCTCCCGGATCGACGGGCCCTCGGTGCCGTTGCGGAGCTTCGACGGCTCGCCATTGAGTTCCTCGAGCGGAATGCGGTCCATCTCGGCGAGCATCGCCATGCGGAGCCTCTTGCTGGAGATTTCCAGGGCCCCGGAGACCATGGCGCCCATGACCTTCGGCATGCGCCAGACGCCGTCGTTGCGGACGAAGGAGCGGATGAGGAGTTCCTCGGTGTCCTCGTCGACGACGACGAACCGGGCCTCGTCGAGGGTGCCGATGAGTTTCTCGAGCTCGGCGACGGTGAGTCCGCGTGCTTTGCGCGCCCAGCGCCGGAGGGTGAGGTCGAGCAGGCCGGCGTGGTTGAGGTTGGGCTGCGAGATGAGGAACAGGTAGAGGCGCTGTTCCCTCTCGTCGAGGTTCTTGAAGTCCTCGTCCTCCCAGATGGAGGTGAGGATGCGGCCGTGTCCACGTGCCATGAGTTTGAGTCCTTCGGGGATGGGTCGAGCTGGTCATGGACTGCGTTTCGGGCAGCGCTCAAGGGGGCTTCGAAAGGGGTTGTTCAACCCCTTCGGCACGCCTCGATACTACATCAGGGTGTGTAGTCACCCGCAATACATAAGCAACACACTTCACTCCGGAAGGGTGTGCGGTCACCAGGCAGTCAGTTACGCTGTCGCCATGACGACGAAGGGCACGCCCGGCCGCATGGTCCGCATCGATGACGAGACGTGGACGGACTACGGGAAGCTGTGCGCCGAGGAAGGGACCTCGCGCGCAGACGACATGCGTCGTCACGTCCACGCCCGCGTCACGGCTTGGCGCAAGACCGAGGGCATCGAGCCGAAGAAGCGCCGTGTCGTGAAGATCCCGCGCCGAAAGCCCGAGTCCGACTGACCTCATGGCCGGCCACCGCCCTTGGCGCGCATGGCGGCCGGACTGTGTCCGTCACACCGCCAACCGCAGGCGTAGAACCGGGCCGGTGCGCCACACGGTGTGACGCCGGAACTGCACCGGTGCGGCGTCGGGGGGCGGACCGCGGGGGCGGCAATCGTCGGTTGGCCCGGATCCGCTGGCCGGCTTGACCAGCAGCGGCACCGCTCCCTCTCGTCACGCAACGGCGCGGGCTTCCCGCACGTAGCGCACCTCGGTCCGCCGCAAAGATCGACGGTTTGAGCGCGCATCGCCTCCAGCTCTGCCTCCTTGGCGCGGGAGTGGCCCCGGCAAACCCCGCGCCGGGTCTTCGCGCGGTCCAGTGGGCCCCCGTCGCGGAGCGACAGTGATTCGGAGTCAGCCATGTATGCGGCGTAGTGGTCGTATGACTTCCGGTCGGTCCAGAAGAACCTCGGCGCACGGATCGCCCTGGCATCCACGACGGGCATGTAGGCGCCGATCGGAGCTCCGCGCAGGACGTCGTCCAACTGGCCAGCCGTGACCTGCCCTCGAGCATGAGGCTTTCCGCATCCGCTGAACTTGCGGTCCGGGCACTCGTGGCCGTCGCGCACTGTGCACGTGTAGATCTCGATGCGGTAGATGCCGCCGCGAAACTCGTGCCGGTGGTTCGGGTTTTCGATCACCTTCGGCGGCAGACCGCCGTCCGTGCGCAGGATCGGCACCTGACCCCGGACCTTGTCGCTCGTGGAGTGCCACATGGCCGTGCGCTCAACGCTCGCTGCGAGACGAGTCCGCTCGGGGGCGCTGTAGCGGCCCGTGGCACTGAACGGCGAATGCTGGTGCTCGTAGGCGACCGCGAGCGTGCCTGTGAGCAGCACGTCGGCGCGGGTCTTCCTGTTCGGCGCCCACGCTTCCTTGCGCGGGTTGTACCCCTCAGTCTCGCCGATCATGAACGCGCGGTTGTTGTACGCGCGATGCTCTGGCGTTTCAACGGACTCGTACTCGTGGTCTGGTCGCGCCTCGCCTGCCTGGTGGCTGATGACGCGGGTTGCGCCCCGGTTGTACGTCTTCAGCCACTGCTCTTCGCGGTAGAGCTCCCAGCACTTGGCGCACTTGACCAACTGGGCTTTCGTCGAGTTCGCGTTCCGAGCGCGCAGCTCTTCCCACTCGCCGTCAGTGAGCACTGCCGCATCGGCGATCCCCTGTTCGCTCCTGCGGCCGTAGGCGCGCAGGGTGTCGTCGGTGATGATGACCTGGTTATTCAGCACGGCTGCGCCCTCTCTCGCCCCGCGGTCCTCACCGCGGGGCGTTGTCGTGTGCGGTCAGGCGTCGGCGTGCTGCCGTTGCTGCCGGTGGATGGCGTGTCGTTCGCGTGCGTTTTTGCCACCCCAGATGCCGCCGCGTTCGGCGGCGGGCGCATCACCTTCGAGCTGGAGTGCGGCGTCGAGGCATTGCTGCTGGACGCGGCACCAGGCGCAGACGGCTTTCGCGGCGGCTTCGTCGTCGCGGAGGGCGCGGCCTTGGCCGGCGGGGAAGAAGGGGTCGACGCCGACGGTGCGGCAGCGGGCGTCCCGCTTCCAGGCGCTCATGCGGCAGCCTCCAGCTGGTCGCGCCAGCCGGGGCCTCGGTCGCCGGCGAGGATCTGGCGGACGTAGGACTCGGAGCGGCCGACGCGGCGGGCGACTTCGTGGGTGCTGATGCCGAAGGAGGCGAGGTGCCGGGCTTCGTCGGCCACGTAGGTGCACCGCCCCGGGGCCGCCAGTTCCGGGCTGTCGGTTTCGGGCTGGGCGGCCGGGTCGTCGATGTCGTCCCATGCGGTGGGCGGGTGCCAGCCGTTGCGGCGTGCGATCTTCCGGGTGTGGTCGCTGGTCCCGGGCCGGGCTGCGAGGCTGCGGTACAGGTGGGCGACGTTCTCGGCAGCGGCCGCTGGGATGGTGGCCGAGCTGCCGTTGAGGATCCGGGCGAAGTAGCTGTAGGAGTAGCCGGACTCGGTGGCGACGTGCTTGATGGACCAGCCGATGCAGGCGAGCGCCTGAATGCGGCGGATGGTTCCGGTTGGGGCGACGCGTTGGGGCTGCTGCTTGGGCTTGATCGACAGGAGTCGGGCGGCGTTGTCGAGGTGCACTTCGCGCTGGCCTGCGAGGATGTATCGGATGGCGCGGTCGGACACTCCGGAGCTTTCGGCGATTTGGAGGCGGGTCCATCCGGAGTTGATGAGGTTGGTGAGGTGGCGGGCGATGCGCTGTCCGTCGATGGATCCGGGGATGCCGCGGGCGCGTCGGAGGTCGGCGCGCTTGCGGGTGTTGCGGTAGGCGTCGCGGCATTCGGGACGCCGGCATCCGCGGCGGTAGCAGCGGTCGTTTACGCCGTGCTGGATGGGGGTGGCCCGGGCCATTACTGGTTCCTCCATTCAGTGCCGTTGCTGCGGTGCCAGATCTGTTCGCAGTCGGCGAGGAGCGCCGTGCTGGTTCCGGGCTGGGCGTCGTCGAGTCCGGTGTGGGCTTGGGTTTCGGCGATGCGGGCGTCGTGGCGGGCTGCGGCTGTTGCGCGGCGGTGGTCGCTCCAGGCGTGCCAGGCGCAGGCGAGGCCGGCGAGGAGTCCGGCGGTGCCGCTGGAGCCGATGGCGATGCCGAGGTGGAGCGGGTCGATGGGGATCATGCGGCACGCTCCGCGGTCCGGATGCCGGTCCACTGGCGGCAGATGCTGCTGTGGACGGTGGCGCGCTTGGAGCGGGCGTATCCGGCGGCCTCGATGACCCCGGCGCGGGCGGCGATCTGGAAGCGGACGCCCCACTGATTCGGGTGCGCGGGTTCGTCGATGAGCCCTTCGGCTATGAGGTCGGCGGCTTGGAAGACGACGCCGCGGCGGGCCATGAGGCGTATGGCGGCGTCACAGGCGTCGGCCCAGTCGACGGGGGTGGAGGCTTCGGCTGTCGCCATGCCTTCGGTTTTGGCCCGCTCCCCCGCGGCGGCGTCGATGGCGCCGGGGATGGGGAGCGGGAGCTGCAGCTGGCCGGTCATGCGGTCACCGCCTCGATCTGGGTGCGGACGGCGGCGAGGGCTGCTTTGGGCGGGGTCCAGAAGCTGAGCCGGCCGGTGCACGTCACGGGCTCGGGCAGGGTGAGGATGTCGGCGAGGCGCCAGTGGTAGACCTCGCGCTGGCCCCACGGGTAGCAGCAGCCGGTGTCGAAGTGGCTGCCGGTGAGGGTGGCGACGGCGATGATCGCGCTGCGGGCGCCGGGCCACTCAAGGAGGTTGCTGGTCAGCTCGGCGGGCGTTTCGTGGCTGCTGCGTGCGGCGCGGTCTTCGCCGGCTGCGGCGTGGATGAGGATGCGGGTGCCGATGTGTTTGGTCGGGGCCCGCCAGGTGCGGTTCTCGGTGCGCTTGGTGCCGTGGACGATGGCGTCGGCCCAGGGCTGGCGGATCGTGAGTGCTTTCATGGGCGTGATCTCCTTGGAGTGCCGGGGCCGCCCTCGATTTGGGCGAGGGCGGCCCCGGGCGGCGGTCAGTGGGCGGAGCCGGAGCCGGGGGTCGCGGCCTCGGGCCAGCCGGCGTCACCGCCCTGGCCGGCGGGGAGCGCCGGGGACTGCTCGGCCGCGAGTTCCCCGCGGACGAAGGCGCCGGGGGCATCGAGGGCGTCGGGCTCGACGTCGGTGCGGACGGTGCCGTCCTGCCCGTCGGCCTGGGCGAGTTCGACGGATACAGGCAGGAGCTTGAACAGCTCCCTCACGCACGTCTTCTTCGCCATCGCCTCGTAGTGGTCGCGCCACGGGCCGCCGTTGGGAAAGGAGGAATGCTTGCGGTGCTTCTCGATGTCCTCCGGGGAGAGGACGACGAACGCGGAGCCGCCGGTGACGGTCGTGGCGACCGCGTAGTAGGCGATCGGCCCGCCGCGGGCGGCGAGTGACGGGCGGTGCACGAGGCGCTGGTCGAGCCCGTACTCCCACTCGAAGTGGTCGTTCTCGTACACGACCTGCGCGGACAGCGACTTGGCCATCGGGGACTGCCAGAACAGCTTCGCCATGCCTCTGTAACCGAGGACGAAGGTGACTTCGCCCTTGAAGGGCACGAGGTATGCCTCACCGGTGGGGCCGCCGGGTTCGACGCCGAGCTGGGAGCACGTCATGAGCGCGCCGAGGAACGACTCGGGCGAGCATTCGCCGAGCTTGGGGGTGCGGCGGAGCGTGGTGAGGGCGATGCGCGCGATGCGGTCGGCGTTCATGTGCTTGGGGAGGGCGCGGGCGATCTGGGGCCGCATGCGTTCGATCTGCTGCTGCAGGGTCGGCTGGCCGCTGCCGCCGGGGGCGACGGTTCCGACGTTGTCGGCTCGGCGGGCGACGGCCGCGCGGGCGTTGGTCACAGGTTCTCCAGGTGAATGCGGAGGGTGCGGGTGGGCTGGCCCCGGTACTGCTCGGGGTCGATGTCGGGGTCGGCGTCGAGGGCGGCCGCCTTCCAGGCGATCTGGCCGCGGCGGGGGCGCCAGGAGTAGGCGAGCTCGCCGCGGATGTGGACTTCGGTGGCGTCGCCGGCGATGGCCTTGAGGTGGTTCTCGGCGTCTTGCAGGGCGATGTCGGCGGAGGCGATCTGTTCCTCGGCGTGGGCGCGGAGCTTGAGCCACTGCTCGACCTCGAGCGCGTCGGCGACGACGACGTCCTGGACGGGGTTGGCGTGGAGCCGGTCGAGGAGGTGGCCGGTGGCGGCGGACCCGTCGATGGGCGGCTGCTGCCGGTTTTCGACCCAGCTCCAGAACTCTTCGCCGATGGCGAGGAGGTCGTCGATCATCTGGTCGTCGCGTTCGATGCGGTGGACGATGGTCCGCTGGCCGCCGATGAGGCAGGCGGTCCAGGCGAACGGCCAGCCGGTGACGGCGAGCTGCCACTGGACTTGGACGTGCACGTCGGTGGGCGGCTCGTCGATCCAGTCGTTGAGGGCGTAGCTGGAGCGGGTCTTGAGTTCGAGGGCGCCTCGTTCGCCGTTCTCTTCGGTGGCTCGGTCGAGGTTGACGAGGGCCCAGGGGATGTCGGGCCGGCGGAGGGTGCCGGGGTTGTCGAGGGCGGGCAGGCCGGTCATCTTCGTGAAACGGCGGGCGGCGACGGGTTCGAGTTCGTGGCCCATTTCGGCGGCTTCGGACAGGACGGGGTCGTCGCGGCGCGGGACGGGCTGGCCGGCTTTCTTGAGCCAGATTTCGAGGGGGCTGGTGTAGGGGTTGAGGCCGCAGATGGCGGCGATGTCGCTGCCGCCGATGCCGGTGGCGCGGACGGCGTGCCACTGGTCGCGGGGGGCGTCGGGCTCGAGGGCGATGGTCGCGCCGGACGGGTAGGTGCTCACCGGAAGCCGCCTGTCACTGCCGCGTACACGTCGCGGGCCCAGCGGGCATCGCCGAGGGCGGTGTGGGCAACGCCGTCTCCGGGAGGTTCGACGCCCATCTGCCGGGACAGGGTCCGGGAGGAGTACGGCAGGGGGGCGACGGGGTCGGTGTCGGGGTACTGCGTGGCGTCGGCCTGGCCGTAGAGGTAGCCGGCGGCGAGGGTGGCGACGTCGATGGTGCGGTAGTGCCACGGCTTGACGCCGAGGAATGCCCGCAGGAATTCGGCGTCGAAGGCCGGGTTGGAGCCGACCATGACGGCGCCGTCGAGCGTGGCCGTGATGACCTTGTACAGGTCCCTCAGGCGCAGGGGCTCGGGCCCGCGGTCGGCGAGCATGTCGGCGCCCATCGCAAAGTCGGGGACGGTCATCCGCTCGTGGTAGCGGTTGATCTCCAGGGCCTTGGGCTCGGCCTGCTCCAGTTCCCACTGGGTGGGCCGGATCTGCCAGAGGTGTTCGGTCTCGGCGCCGTCCGTGTCGCGGCGGATGACGGCGATCTCCCAGACGGCGTGCTTGTCGGCGTCGAGCCCGAGGGTCTCGGTGTCGACGAAGGCGAGGGCGGCGCTCATGCGGCACCCGCGATCTGCCGGAGCTTGTTGATGCCGTCGCGGTCGTATTCGGCGAGGTGGACGGCGGCGCCGAGCTCGGGGAAGACAATGCCGAGCTTGGCCTTGTTGATGAGGTCGGCGGTGGCGAAGGCGCTGAGCAGGTGCTGGGTGAAGGTGCCGGGCGCGTAGCCGCCGTCGGCTCCGTACTGCCAGAGGACGTGGCGGGCGGTCTCGGCGGGGATGGTGATCGTGTCGGGCATGTGCTGCTCCTTGGTGTGTCGGGTGTCTGGCCGCCTCGCGCTGCGGGCGGTTTCAGGTGCTTCCGTGTGGTGGCCTGCGCGGCGGGCCTGGCGGTCATCCCGGCGCGCAGGCCCGTCTCATGGGGTGTGCGGCAGGTGCTGGGTGTCGTCGTCGGTGATGGCCCAGGTGGGTACGGGGCTGTGGCCGGCGAGGGGACTGGTGCCGAGGCGAATGGCCGGTCCGGCTTCGAAGCGCTGCTGTACGGGCCGGCAGTCGATGCCGTGGGGCACGGTGTCGTCGAGGTTCGGCAGGCTCGACACGGCTGTCGCGTTGGCGAGTTCGGCCCGGGTGGCGGTGAGTGCGTCGGTGAGCCGGGCGGCCTCTCGGCGGGCGGTGCGGAGGTCGTCGAGGGCGCCGGACAGTTCGATGCCCGCACGGTCGAGCTGGCCTTCCAGCCGGGCGAGGGCCGCCTGCTGCTCGTTGTTCTCGGTGGCGAGGGCGAGGATGTTGCAGGTCGCGACGTCGAGTTCGGTGGCGAGTTCGGCGGGGGTTTTTCTGCGGTGGCGGGCGACGGCGCGGGCCGTGGCGAAGAGGCTCATTCCTTCTCCTTGTGGGTGCGGCCGTAGCCGGCCTGGGATGCGGCGATGAGGGCGAGGGCGACGATGCCGATGAGCACGCCGACCAACTCGGGGCCCGTCACCGGGTGGCACCTGCCTCGTCGTCCTCGTCCTCGTCGTCCTCGAGGTCGGCGGCGCAGTGTCCGCCGTCTTCGGCATCCACAAAGTCGAGGTCGCAGCCGGTGCCGCAGTCCTGGCAGCCGTAGCCGTTGCAGCCCTCCGCGGTGCACCCGGAGAAGTAGGCGTCCCCCTGGCAGTCGGGGCAGCCGCGCTGGTCCGGAACGGTGCGCTCGGAGAACGGGTCGAGGACGGAGGCTTCGACGGGCCCGGAGGGGAGGTCGACGGTGAACTTGATGTCGGCCATCACGCGGCCGCCTTCGCGCTGTCCGTCTCGCTGGCGCTGTCCGCAGCCTTCTGGGCGTCGTACTGCGCGATGCCCCAGACGATCGCGTTGCAGGCCCACAGGAACTGCTGCTCGTAGTCGTGGAAGTCCCACTCCCACACGTCGCTGAACTCGTAGCCTCGGTGCGCGAAGTCCTCCAGCACGTTTCGTGCTTCGTGCTCGTCGCTGAGGTCTTCGTTGAGAACCCAGGTACGGAGCGCCTTGCCCGTGCCCGGAGGGACGCCGTTCCAGCGAGCGTCCTCGACGAAGCGCTCGACTACGAGCTGGCGGAACAGATCCTCGGAGTACTCCTTCACCGAGCGTCGGCCGCCGCCAAGCTTCTCCGCCCAGTAGTGCGGGTTGATGCTCTTGCCGCGGAAGAACTCGAACATGTCCGGCAGTCGGGTGAAGACATAGTCCTCGCCGACGTCGCCGCACATGGCCAGCCGTCCGGGCCAGGTGACGAGGTCGAACCAGTACTCGCTCGACTTCGGGCTGGTGAACCGCAGATGGCGGTAGAGGCCGTCGTCGTGGAGGACGGTCATCTGGTGGCCGGCGGTGTCGCGCTGGAAGCGCTTGGCGATGTCGACTTCGCGGTCCTGCCCGACCGGCTCCGGTGTGCCCATGAGGGCGGCGCCTTCGGTGGCGGTGAGCTGCTTCGTAGTCATCGGGTTTCTCCTGTGGCGAGTCGGTGGCCGAGCCGGATGGGGCCGGCGGAGATGGTGATGAGTGCCGCGCGGACGGCGGCTTGAAGTTCGGACGCGGTCACGTCGTGTCCCTCGGCGTCAGCCCGAGGGCGTCGAGGAGGAGTCGGCAGTCGTCAGGGCCTGTCGCCATCGAGGCGACTGTGCGGACTGCCCGGTCCCGCTCTTCCTGGGAAGAGCGGGGTGCGGGGATGTCCTGGTCGGCGAGTTCGGCGGAGGGTGCGCGGGTGATGCCGCGCGTGCGGCGGATCACGGCGTGTCCCGGTGGCCGATCCAGCGTCCGACCTTCTGTCGGGTCTCCGGGTCCAGCAGCAGTGCCACCGGGCGTCCGTCCTCGGCGATGCAGCCGATCGTGAGGACTGGCTCCTCCTCGGGGGCGGGTTCCATGGCGATGTCGAATCGGGAGACGACCAGCGGGAGCGGGGTCTCCTCCGGCGGGGTGTCGCTCTCCGGCACCGGCGGCGGGACAACCCACTCGATGTCCCCGCGCTTCAGGTCACCCTTGTTCGGGCCCGTCCCCATCTCGTTCGGGTTGTCGGCCATGCGGCGCAGGGGTTCAGCGGCGTGGCACATGCAGAGATCCAGATCCCCGCCAGCGTCGGGGCAGCCAGCTTCGAACCGGTCGGCGGCGGCGAGGAGTACCTCGGAGCGGAGGTCGAGCAGCGGCCCTACGGGGGTGGCCCGGTCCCAAAGGCTTTCGAACGAGTCTCGGCCGGTCATGCGGCCCTCCGCTGCTGTACAGGCGGGTCGGGCAGCAGTTCGTTCGTCGCCGCCACCCACGTCTGCGGGCGGGTCCAATCGGCGGTGAACGCGCCCTGCAGCAGGGCGATCAACCTGGGCGACTCGCTACCCGGCAGGTTCAGGGAGCGGCCGCGGGCGTCGAACACGAACACCCGCCACACGCCTTCCGACGGCTGCCCGGCCCAGTACACGGGCGTGATACGGATCTGGTCCGCGCCCGGCGCCAGGAGGGCGATGCGGTGCGGCACGTACTTGCGGTGGTGCCGGCGTGTCCCTGCCGACGAGCGGCGGGGGCGGAGCGGCAGCAGCTCGGTGACCGTCATGAGGTCTCCTCCTCGGGTGCTTCGCAGGCGAGCGGGGGTTCGGCGGGGTCGAGCAGCTGGTGGCGCTGCTCGGCGAGGCGGGCCTCGCGGAGGCGCTGCTCCAGCACGTCGGCCGGGTACGGGGTCGCGGTCGTCATCGCGGGCCGCCCTCGGGGGTGTCCGTCTTGCGGCGCAGCTCGTCGGCGGCGGGGCAGTGGCAGTCCATGAAGGCCGTGTCGCCGTCGCCGTGCTCGGGGCAGGAAGCTTCGAAGTCGTCGGCTGCCTTCTCGCGCACGGCAGCGTCGTGCTGTTCGAGGACGCGGGTGGCTTCGTCGGGCTGGCTGTCGGTCCAGACCGTTGCCTGCTGGAGCAGCCACAGCGCACCGAGGGCGGCCGTCCCGGGGTCGGGGAGGTCGTGGCAGAGGGATGCGAGTGCTGCTCGCCCCTCGACCGCCGCCCGCTCCAACTCGGCGACACGGGCCTGCAGCTCGTGGATCCGGTCGACCTTGGCGGCGAACTTCTCGGCGTCTTCGCGGTGAACGTGGATCATGGGGCACTTGTCGGGGGTGTGGCCGCCCTCTTCCTCGGGGACCTCGGAACAGAAGGACTCGTCCTCGAGGGGTCCGTGGGAGCAGTCCCACTCGGACGGCAGGGCGATGGTCTCGGCCCGGGTGCGGTCCAGCTCGGCGACACGGGCACGGAGCTCGTTCCGCTCCCGCGTCACCGTCCGCGCCTCGTTCTCAGCCAGGAGCCGCGCCACCTGCTCCTGCCCGGTCTCTTCCAGCAGCCGCTCGTTGGTCTGGAAGACCTGATTGCGCTGGTCACGCCAGGCGTCACGCTCGGCACGGGTGCGGTCCAGCTCGGCCAGCAGCGTGGCCGTCTCCTCTACCCGCTCGCCGCGCGGGCGGCTGAAGCGGCAGAGTTCGCACTGCGCGTGCGTGAAGGACGAACCGCCCCACGTGTGCCCGCCGTCCTCGCGGCCGTTCACGACGGCCTCGGGGCATCGGGTCGCTGCCGCGACGCGGTCGCGGATCTCGGCGAGGCGCTCCGGGGACAGCGGCTCGGTGGGCTGCGGCACGCCGGGGCACGGGTAGTGCCCGTCGCTGTTCTCGTCGTGCGGGAGATGCGGCTTCGCTCGGCCGCACGGAACCGCAGTCGCCGTCTCGGCCTGGCCGCGCGCCGCAGTCTTGGCGGTCGGCCCATGGACCCGCTCGCAGTGGCGGAACCAGGCCTGCCAGGTCTCGTCGTTCCAGTCGCTGTTATCTGAGGGGGCTGAGTGGAGGATGCGTCGGTCGGCATCGGCGGTGTTCGGGGTCTCGGGGCGCTGTTCGCCCTCTGAAGCGGATGCGATGATGGACATTGGTCCACCTCTCTTCTTCGCGGATGTGTGGGTGGATCGAGGCCCTGTCCCGGTGTGTGAAGGCCCGGGGCGGGGCCGAATGCCGCTCTAGGCGGCGGCCTTGACGTGCTTCCGGGAGTGGCGTGCCGTGCGCGTCTCCGGCGGGCGGGCCTCAGCCGGCGGCGCCTGCACGGCGTGCCGCAGGCCGTCGATGTACGCGTCGATGTCCTCGATGTGCGCGGCGACCCGCTTCCCCAGGAGGAAGCAGCCCGCGGGGGCCTTTCCGGCCATCCGCCACTTACGGAACGTGCCCGGCGTGATACCGAGGCGTGACGCGATGCCGGGGTGAACGGTGCCGGTCTCGTCCTCGTAGTCCTCGATGAAAAGGATCCCGGGCGGCGGCTTCTGCTGAGCGGGCATTTCGGCTCCTTCTATGCGGGGGGTTTCGGTTCTGTAGTCGCGGCGGTCTGTTTCGGAGACGCTGGTGGCGCGAAAAGCACCAGCACAGCGACACCGACGGCCTCCGCGATGGCGTGTGCGACGTCGCGGTCGCAGTCGTCACGCTCACCGCTGTGGAGATGGCCCACCTGCGAGTGGTGGCTCAGCCCTATCGAGGCGGCGAGGGATCGGACGGTGTACGGGGTACCGCGTCCCGGGTGCTGCATGACGAACTGCAGCCACTCCCGGTTCCGCAGCTTGTAGCGCTCACTCAACGTATCTCCATCGGAACGGATCGGTTCTCGATAGGAACAGTAAAGCATTCTGGATCCGATTCGTCTACCGATTCGAACGGCCTGATGTGAAGTTTCCGCGAAGACCCTTTACGGCTACCCTTGATCCGTAGACGATTCGTCCACGAGAAGGAATGGTTGTACTGCCTGACCTGCCATTTGGTGAGACAGGGCGGACTAGATGAGAGACACCGGCATGGATGAGACGGAAGGGACACCCATGGAGGCACCGGCCCCCGACCTCGGACGCGAGGATGCCGCCCGAAGCGATGACCTCCCCGACGCCGCACGCGACTTGGACCGCGATGACCTCAGCCGCCTGGTGCGCGAGGTCAACGCCGACGGCAGGGGCGTCTCCTACCAGGAAATGGCCGACCGGTCCGCGGCCGACGGCCACCCCGTCTCCAAGCCGTACTTCCAGAAGCTCGCCACGAACGCGGTCAGCAGTGCACCCTCGCCGGACCGTCTCTACGGCATTGCCGCCGGCCTACGGAAGCCGGTTCCCGTCGTCCAGCGGGCCGCCGCCGTCCAGTACCTCGACTACCAGGCGACCGAGCTCTCCGGCTACGACGACGACGTGCGCGTGATCGTCGCCCACCTGGCCGGCATGAGGGCGGGCGAGAAGCGGCGATGGCGGGCGATGATCGAAGCGGCGGAGCAAGTCGCGGACGAGTAGCGGCCCACGCCCAATTTCTGGCACCCGTTGTAGCCGGGGACATCCGGAAGGTAAGTTTCCGTATCCGAACACACGTTGGGGTTCCCCCACACCCCGCCGCACCACCCTGGGGGTACAGGATGCTCAACGTCCACTTCCGGTACGACGACAGCCTTGACGTCGCCCGCCCCGTCGCGGTCAAGGAACGCCGCGGTGACATCACCTTCGAGCTGTGCCGGGGGCTTTTCCTCCCCGAAGGCGTCGCCGCCCTCAATTCTGCCGTCGGTCAGATCCTCGCCGGGGGACAGTGGTTCCAGCTGTGGAAGGGCGAGGTCGTCTCCATGGCCAGCCCGGAGCTGAGGGAGTACAGGAGTGCCCGGATACATCGAGGACCGCTGGTGGAGCAAGAAGCCGGACCCCGGCACCGGTAAGAGGCTGAAGACGGCCCGCTACGGAAAGGGCAAGCGGTGGCGGGTCGCCGGCATCCCCGGCGTCCGGGACCGCAGCTTCGCCAACCTGAAGGGCGAGCACGGTGCGGAGGCCTGGCTGAGGTCGGCCGGCGCCGACTCCACGCGCGGCCATTTCTACGACCCTCGCGACGGCAACATCACGCTGCGGGACTACGTCGAGCAGCACTGGTGGCCGGCGCTGCGCGTACCGCCCTCCACCCGGGAGGCCATGAAGTACCGGGTCTTCGGGCACATCCTTCCGCACATCGGCGAGCTTCCCCTGAACCGCATCGGCGGCGACGAGGTGAACCGGTGGGTCGTGGACGCCGAAGCGGGCGGCCTCGACGCCGGTACGGTCCGCACCTCGTGGCGGCACCTGTCCTCCATCCTGCAGGCCGCTCTGGAGGCGAAGCGGATCCCGTCGAACCCGTGCCGCGGCCTGACCACGGCGCGGCCGCCCGCGAAGCCGAAGCAGAAGGCCCGCGCGCTCGACCGGGAGGCGATGGCCGCGGTGCGGGCGGCGCTCGCCCAGCGGTACCAGGTTCTCGTCGATCTGGGCGTGGGCGCCGGGCTGCGGCAGGGCGAGGCGCTCGGCTTCTCACCGGACGATGTGGACGGCGGGGAGATCCAGGTGGTGCGGCAGGTCATGCGCATCAACTCGCGGCTCTGCTTCGGGCCGCCGAAGGGCCACAAGGAGCGGGCCGTGCCGATCCCCAAGTCGCTGTCCGAGCGCATCCAGGAGCATGCCGACGTCTTCCCGACGGTCGAGGTGGAGCTGCCGTGGGTGGATCCGGACCGGCCGAACCTGGCGTGGGATGCCCGGCCGAAGGTGAAGGCGCGGCTGCTGGTGACCACGGTGAAGCGCAATGCGGTCAACCGGTCGGACTGGAACGCGCTGTCCTGGAAGCCGGCGCTCGAGGCCGCGGGGCTCGTCTCGCGGCGGGAGGGCTCGCATCTGTGGGAGCCGTCGCGGGAGTTCGGGTATCACGTGACGCGGCATACCTACGCCAGCGTGCAGCTGCATGCCGGGGAGTCGGTCGTCTCGCTGGCGCGGTGGCTGGGCCACGCCGATCCGGCGTTCACGCTGCGGACGTACACTCATTTCATGCCGGACGCCGGCAGTCGCGGGGTGTCCGCGATGGATTCCTGGCTCCGTGGCTCTCCTGCGGCGCCCGACGGCGTGACCGAATCCTGATTCCCCCCAGATTCTCCCCAGAGCCCTTTCGGGGGAGCTCTCAGATAGGGAAACTGCAGGTGAGCGGTACGGGCGGCGGACGAGTCGGCCTGTACGCCGGGTTCTGTCTCCCGGGGGCCTTGCGGCC